>JADGDI010000080.1 GCA_016744975.1 Hyphomicrobiales bacterium
TGAGCAACAGCACCTATGATGATTGATATTTTATCTAGACGATTAAAAAGCATCTTCACGAAAACTACTCCTAAATCAAAGAACCGAAGACTGTAATTTGCTTCGGTTCTTATGAGTTTATATTTTAATGTTATTGAATATTACTTGCTATCTGTTACTAGATAGCCAGAATTTTCTGCCCAATTAGTTTGGTAAGCAAAATATGAGTCCATTATTTCTTGCATCATATTATCACCTTTTGCAGATAATTCTTTTGCTTTCATACGTGTCCAGCCACGGCCGGCTTCACGTAATTCTTCAACAACAGCTTTATCAAGTTGAATAATTTCTACTTTAGTCTTTTTATATTCTGCCATTGCATTCACATCAGAATGACCAAAATGTGCATAGCTTTCATAAGTTGTTAGCTTAGCAGCGGCTTCAATTTGAGAACGTAATTCTTTTGGTAATGCATCCCATTTTTCAGCTTTAACAACGACTTCCCAAAGGAAAGAAGGTTGGTGAACACCAGGTAGAATAATATAAGGCGCTACCTCATGAAATCCTTCAGATAAATTTGCACCAGGGGTTGACCATTCAATTGCATCAACGCCTTTTCTTTGTAGCAATGTGTAAATTTCGCCACCAGGCACAACGGTTGGCACCGCACCATATGATTCTTTAACAACCGATGCCCAAGCACCAGATGTCCGATATTTTAGGCCTTTAAAATCAGCCGTGGTTCTAATTTCTTTATTAGAATGCGCCAAAAACTCAGATGTACCAATACCAACAACGATAGAGTGTAAACCCATTTTTTTACGACGGAAATCTTGCAGCATTTTTTCGCCGCCGCCATTATAAATCCAATGTAAGGTTGCTTGGCCGCCCATACCCCCAGGGAAACTTGCAAAAATAGCATTCGTTGGGTCTTGGTTAACTAGATATGATGGCGTCGAATGTCCTGCATCCACAATCCCATCTTGTACGGCCTCAAATACTTTAAAAGCAGGCACAACAACACCAGCACCAAATGGTTGAATTTTTAATTTACCACCAGTCGTGACATCGACATTAGCTGCAAAGCGTTCCATAAAGTTTTTATAAAAAAACGAACCCTCCGAAATCGCAGCAGGCATTCGCCATGTCATTTCTGCAGAATATGCAACCGATGCAACACAGATTGACGCTGCCAATATGACTGGCCTCACATATTTAACTAAGTTTGATTGGCCTTTTTGTGGCAGCATATCATTTTTAAGCATATTTTTCTCCCAGATTTTGTTTATACTACTTCAGTAGCAATTATATGGAAATTAAATCCAAAATCTAGAAATTAATAAAATAAATTCATACTTTCGCAAAGTAAATGGTCTTTTTCTGCAAAAAAAGGCTCCTAAAGGAACCCTTAAATATCAATGCTATATGCTTTTTTTGAAATGGAGCGGGCGAAGAGATTCGAACTCTCGACCCTAACCTTGGCAAGGTTATGCTCTACCCCTGAGCTACGCCCGCGCTTCATTTCTAAGCGGTTTATAATTCAATTAAAAAATAATGCAATAGCCTTTTCAGAGTTTTTCAGTTTAATTTTACACATCTCCAAATAATGTTTATAACTTCAGAATCCCCTCCCCCATAAATATAGCAGAATAAGATAGAATAATTTATTCAAACCCGCTAAAATGAAATTATGACCACTTATAAAAAACAAAAATCAGCCAATGATCTCCCACAAACCATCCGCTTATTTCCATTGGCCGAAATAACGCTTTTACCGCAAACCCAATTGCCATTAAATATATTTGAAAAAAAATACATTGCTATGATTGACGATGCAATGGCCACAGATCGACTAATTGGCATGATTCAACCCGTGAGTGACGATAATCATAACAAGCTTCACCAAATCGGCTGTATCGGGCGAATAACCTCTTTTCAAGAGGCAAGTAAAGGCCAATATCAAATCACCCTATTGGGTCTGTGTCGTTTCAAACTGATTAGCGAAATTGACCAGCTAGAGACTGCAGACAGCCTGCCAGTTTACCGCCATGCAGAGGTGGATTATAAAGTTTTTAAGAATGATTTCACCAAACCCAGCAAAGAACGCCAACAATTAATCAACCGCGAGCGCCTAATTTTAGCCATAAAAGACATGCTCCAGCAAATTGATTTAGAAATAGACTGGCAAGATTTAGTCGATACGCCCAATGAAATGTTAGTCAACGCCATCTCGATGACCAGCCCATTTAAAATCGCTGAAAAACAAGCCTTACTTGAAGCACCAACTGTTGCCGATCGTTCCGAATTGCTCATCACCCTGTCACAAATGTCACTAAATGACTTGGCAGACAAAGGTGATTTAATTCAATAAAACGGCTAAAACCACTTAAAGGAATTCAATGTCAAACTCAACCATTAACACCAATATCAATCCAAAATTACTAGAAATTTTAGTCTGCCCATTGACCAAAGATAGCTTGCTTTATGACGCAAAAGCCCAGGAATTAATCAGCGAAAAAGCCAAATTAGCCTACCCAATACGCGATGGCATCCCCATTATGTTAATCGAAGAAGCCCGCGACTTAAGCTAACATTATTGTATAATACAAAGCGCGACTTTATGGCACATTCATTCTTTTCAATTATTGGTTAAATTGACTCTAAATTACCTAAAGAGCCAATATGCCCCCAGCTTCACCCCACCCTAAACCCTCTATAACGCCTGTAAGTATCCCCCATGATTTGCTAAACAAATATAGCAGAGCAATCCCGCGCTATACAAGCTACCCAACCGCACCTCATTTTAGCGATAAAATTACCAATATTGCTTATAAATCAGCACTACAAACACTGCCAGATGGGCAAAATCTTTCACTCTATATTCACATACCCTATTGTGACACCCTGTGCTGGTTCTGTGGCTGCCATACAAAAATTACCCAAAAATATCAACCAATTGCTCAATATCTTACTGCACTAAAGGCCGAAATGACCACCATTGCTGGGCTTTTCAATGATCAAGAAACACACCTGCCCGTCACCCATATTCATTTTGGCGGCGGCTCTCCCACCATCCTTTCCCCACATGATTTTAAAGGCTTGATGGCACATATAAAACAGCTTTTTTCCATTAAGAATCAAGCCGAAATTGCCATAGAAATTGACCCAAGGGATATAAAAGATGAAATGCTTGTGGCGATTGCCAGCTCAGGCATTAACCGAATTAGCATCGGCGTACAAGATTTTGACCCAGAGGTACAGCAAGCCATCAACCGCATTCAAACCTATGATGAGACCAAACAGATCATCGACCGTTTAAAACAATTAGGCATTGATAAAGTTAATATTGATATCATTTATGGCCTACCAAAACAAACGACCGAAAAAATTATCGATACGGCAAAAAAATCCATTGCATTGGGAGCAGAGCGCATTGCGTTATTTGGCTACGCCCATGTCCCATGGATGAAAACCCATCAAAAGCTCATCAAGGATGACGATTTACCACAAATTCAACAGCGCTATATACAAGCCGAGTCCGTTGCAAACCTGTTCAAAAACAATGGCTTTGCTCATATTGGTCTTGATCATTTTGCAAAATATGATGACCCGATGGCGATTGCTGATAAACACCATAAGTTAAAACGTAACTTCCAAGGCTATACAACCGACGAAGCAACCGCATTAATAGGTTTTGGCGCCTCTTCAATCTCCAGTTTACCAAATGGTTATTTTCAAAATCAGCCGTCCATACCAAGCTATATCAAAACCGCCAATCAACATGAAATTACAACCATAAAAGGCATTATATTAAGTATAGAAGATCATGTAAGGCGCGATATGATCGAAAAAATTATGTGCAATTTACAAATTAGTCAAACAGAGGTTATAGAAATCTGCATCAAACATAATTATAAAAATCAGCAAAAAATGTTGGAGTTATTGGATAATCTCAATAATTTGGAAGCAGACGGTTTGGTCATTAAAACCCACGATAAAAATCAAAACAGCCAATCCTATAAAATACCAGCCACTAAACGAGCATTCTTGAGGGTGGTCGCAGCACAATTTGATGCCTATTTACCCCCCATTTCTACCCAAAAAGACGACTCAAATAAAAATATTATTAAAGCAACGTCACAACCTGCAAGTAAAGGCCGCCATAGTATTGCTATCTAACCACGCCTATCTTTAACATGGTTAGAATATGCATAAAGACCATTAACCAGCAATAATAGCAGCCCCAAATATAACATGACATTTGGCAATATTATATAGTCATCAATTTTTTGAATTGGGCTAATAAATTCTAGATAATAACCAATAAATGGCGCAGCGATTGGCACTAATAATTGCCTTAACCCGCCATAAGCCGAAAACACTTTAGCGCGTAATGGAGGCGGTATTTGCTTTTGTAAATAACCCGCTTCTAATGGTCCAGAAAACCCTAAAAACCCGCCCAATATAGCAATGATTATTGCAAAACTCCAAAACCCACTGGCAAAGTTAATCGCCACCAAACTTAACCCCAGTCCCAACAAACCAAAATACAATAAGTTACGATACTCTATCCGCTCACCAACCAGACTATATAATAATGTCGACGATATCGTTCCTGCGGCGAAACAAAACATAATAAGACCTTGATCTGTCGAGGAGTCTAATATATTTCTAGCAAATATTGGCAAATATAAAAATAGCAATACCGAGATCGCCAAAGAAATAATCGCGCTTAATAAAACAATCATTAGTGTTTCTCGGTGGCGGTATATATATGCGAACCCAACCAACCAATCACTAATCTGATTTTTCTCCAATTGGTCAACTTTAATTGGCGGAATTAAATATTTCTGTAATAACAACAAACCAATCACAGGAACTAGAAAGCTAAACGCATCAAACCATAATAAATTCACTACCCCATAAGCACCAATCAACAACCCAGCAAGCACAGGGCCAAACGCATCACAAGCCGATTCAACCAGACTATTAGCACCATTATAGCGCTCATTTTTTAATTTATAATGGTCAATTTCACCAGCAAAAATCACGTCTTTAGCAGCCCGCCCTGGGCTATCTAACACCGAGCTAAAAAAGATCAACATTACCAATAATGCCATATTCAATTGCTCATAATTATATAAAAGTGGAATCATCATCACTGCAAAGAAATTCAACAAATCAGAATATTTTGAAACTTTTATGCTGGTAAATCGGTCTATTAAACCACCCCCAATAAGCGTGGATAAAAACACCGGAACAAAACGAAACCCGAGCAATATACCAACATAGCTCGGGCTACCTGTTGTCTCTAAAATCAACCAAGGTATTGCAAATTCTGATAATGTATTGCCTAAAATACTAATGCCGTTAAACGCAATCAAACTCTGCATCAACCCGGTTTTTTGCGCCTTTTTATCAGTATGCTCAGTCATTAGCTAGGGAATTCACCCTTGAGCAAACTGGGTAAATCACCACTCACCGCCGCCGCTTCTTTGTTAAAGAATTTTTTAACAGGCACCATACCATCGACCAATTTAAGCCCCAAATCACGAACAAATCTTACAGGCGCAATGTCATTTGAAAATAACCTATTAATCACTTCTGCAAATGCAGCATGGGTTAGTACATCAAACCTTCGCCATGTTTGGTATTTATTCAACACAATATGCGTAGCAAAATCCAAGCCCAAATTTCGTGCTTCTGTCATTACCTCGGCCAAAACCGCAATATCACGCAACCCCATGTTAAGCCCTTGGCCTGCAATCGGGTGAATGCCATGTGCTGCATCACCAATTAATACTGCGCGGTCTGCAATATAATCATGCGCCACTTTAAGCCCAAGTGGATAGGTAAACCGTTCGCCACACAATTTTACATCCCCCAAATGCAAACCAAAGCGAGCAACCATTTCTTGGTTAAAAAAATCCTCATCTGCTGCCATTAATTTTTTTGCAAATTCAGGCGACTCCGCCCAAACTAAGCTCGACTGATGACGCCCATCAGCACCGTTAGGCAACGGCAAGCTGGCAAAGGGCCCATTGGGGTAAAAATGTTCATAAGCTGTGCCTAGATGCGGTTTTTCATGGCTAACAGGGCAAACAATAGCACTCTGCCCATATCCCCAGCCAAATGTTTTAATATCAAGCAGGTCACGCACCATAGAGCCGCGCCCATCAGCGGCTATAATCAAACCAGCGCTAATTTCTTGACCATCATCCAACGTTACATCAACTTGTGATTTGTGCGTTTTAAAATTTTTCAATTTGCGCCCAATCAGCAAAGTAATATTGGCTTCATTTTGCGCCACATCCCACATAGCACCCAATAAATGACCACTTTCAACAACATGGGCCACAGCACTCACCCCATCTTGGTTGGCATTTTGGTCAAATTCAAGCAATGCATCTTGCAAAATATCACCAGGTTTGCCGTCCAATATATTAACTTTTTTCATCGGCGCATATTTACCATCAAGCTTTGCCCAGATGCCCAATAACTCAAGCATACGGCGCGGTGCTTCTGAGATCGCCAACGCGCGGCCATCTCCGCGGTCTGCTACTTTAAAACTTACTTCAAGTGGCGCAATTATTGCCAGTTTAAAGCCTAATTTGGCCAGAGCAACACCCATGGTCAGCCCCGCATGGCCGCCACCTACAATGATTGCATCATAATTTAATTTGTCATTAAACATCTTTTTGCCCAATCTGTAGCAAGCCGTAAGGTCAAATTTTACATTTTCAAACAATCAGCTTGCTCAATAATTTATATAATATCAATGACGCTTTTTTTGCTTGTTGTCAAAATCATTTCACTCTAATTTAAACCAATAATGATTATATTCAACTTTTTGAAAAGCAGTTTAATTTAAATCAAAACACGGCTCAAATTCAATCTTTTATGATTATAAACAAGGTAAAGTTAAATGAATAAAGCGCTTAAAACCCTAATCGACACCACCCTAAATTTAGAAAAAATAGAACAGTTAATTTTCCGTGGCGTAAGCCCTCAAGGAGAGTGGCAACGTGTATTTGGTGGGCAAGTCATCGGCCAAGCACTGGTTGCAGCGCGCAATACCGTAAGAGATTTGGATTTCGAGCAAGACCGCATCACCCATTCACTACATGGTTATTTTTTGCGCGGCGGCGACCCTAAAGTACCCATCATTTACGAAGTAGACCCAATTCGTGATGGCAAAAGCTTTTCTACCCGGCGGATTGTCGCCATACAACATGGCAAAGCCATCTTTTCAATGATTGCATCCTTCCAAAAACAAGAATCTGGCCTTGAACATCAAATTAAAATGCCCAACGTTGCATTGCCAGATACCCTGCCTAGCGAGGCAGAATTAATGGCCAAATATATAGATCAATTACCCGAAGCTGTGCGCCGCTATTGGAGCCGTGAGCGTCCGATAGAAATGCGCCATGTAGAACCACGCTATCTTGCAAAACGCCCACCAAGTGAGCCAGCTCAAAATATTTGGTTTCGCGCCTCATCAAAGCTGCCTGATAATGTTGACATTCATCAAGCTGTTTTAGCCTTTGCTTCTGATTTTTCACTGTTGGATACATCTTTAATTGCCCATGGCACTTCAATCTTTAACCCAAAAATACAAGTCGCAAGCTTAGATCACGCAATCTGGTTTCACCGCCCATTTAAGGCCGATGAATGGTTGCTATACAGTCAAGACAGCCCAAGCAGCTCTGGGTCTCGCGGTTTTAACCGTGGTAATATATTTAACTTAGACGGTGAATTAATCGCCTCTACCGCTCAAGAAGGCCTGATTAGAAAACATGATTAACTATATATGTTCAAGCTCTATCAAAAGCTGCGCTAAAATCACCAAGCCTGCTTGCAATATTTTGTTGCAACTTATGGGCAATTTCAGGAAATTGTTCCATTAGATTCATAAAGTCATCACGGCTAAAATGCATGATGCTCACTTTTTCCATTGCATTAAGGCTATAGGTGGGATAACGCGCTGAAAATAGCGACAATTCATTCATCATTACACCGCGTCTTAAGACTATATCTGGCTTTTCCATAGCTTCAAAAACCACTTTAACCCGTCCAGCAATTAACAAACTTGCACCATCAACCTCTGTTGAACTATCATAAAGAAAATCGCCTGCATTAAACTCCTGCCGCCGACCTATGAATGCCAAGATCCGATATTCATCATCACTCAAATTCAAAAATAAAGGCAAGTCGCTTAATAATTTTCGTAAAATACTATTATTCATATCTTATCTATAAGAGTTAATGACCACTAAATTCAAGTTTTATTTATTTTATAGCCTTTGCTATCGGTAATAATAATTTTTATATCACCACCCTTTGGCTCAATTTTTTGACGCAAGCGGTAAATATGAGTTTCAAGTGTGTGAGTAGTAATGCCTGAATTATACCCCCAAACCTCACATAATAATTCATCACGGCCGATAGAACTACCATCGGCTCGGTAAAGATACTTCAAAATAGCAGTTTCTTTTTCCGTTAACCTAATCTCATCACCATTTTTTTCAGTCAAGCGCTTAATCGATGGTTTAAAAACATATGGACCAAGCTTAAATACCGCATCTTCACTTTGTTCAAATTGTCTAAACTGGGCCCGCATTCGTGCCAATAATTCACCGACTCTAAACGGCTTTAATACATAATCATTAGCACCAGAATCTAGCCCCAAAATAATATCTGCCTCACTATCTTGCGCGGTTAACATAATAATTGGCCCTTTAAAGCCATTACGGCGGATAAGCTTAACAGCCTCGCGCCCATCCATATCTGGCAAGCCGACATCCATTAAAATCAAATCAAAATATTGCCCATCAACCAATTTAACCGCGTCAAACGCCCGCTCGCAAGATAAAAGCTCAAACTCATTATACAAAGCCAATTGCTCAACTAATTCTTCTCGTAAAAATGCATCATCTTCAACAATTAGTATTTTTTTAGTATCACTCATTAAATCGCCCGTCAAAATTGCAAATAGTAATTCTATATAACCACCATCTGGTTATTTTACCAATAACGAATGGTCACAAATTTGTTACAGATTTTAAACTTAACCTTTATCTCGTTTTCCAAAAATTGCACTGCCAACTCGAATATGTGTTGCACCAAGAGCAATAGCAGATTTAAAATCAGCACTCATACCCATGCTTAGATTTTTCAACCCAAGTCTTTTTGCATTTTTTTGTAACAGTGCAAAATATGGCGCACTATCATGTTCTGCAGGGGGTATGCACATTAAACCAATCACATTCAATTTTTTTTCATCGCGGCAATAATGGTAAAAATCTTCTAGTGCATCCAGTGTGATACCTGCCTTTTGTGCCTCATCACCAATATTAACTTGAATGAATATTTGCAAGTTTTTATGCTGTTTAACCTGCTCTATTGCAATATAATCAGCAATTTTTTTTCGGTCTACACTATGTATCACATCAAATAGCTCGACCGCATCTGCTGTTTTATTGCTTTGTAATGGGCCAATAAAATGTAGCTTTACATCACTATATTTTTGTTTAAGTGCAGGCCATTTTCTCATCGCTTCTTGCACTTTATTTTCACCAAATATTCTAGCACCTTGCACTAAAGTTGGCTCAATTGCTTCAGCAGAAAATGTCTTGCTTACCACCAGTAATTCAATATCCCCAAGTGCACGCTCAGTTTTTTTTGCAGTATCTGCAATTTCTAATTTTATATCTTGATACATAGCCCACCATTTTTTGATCTATATATGGATAATCCTAAAACCACCAAAAAGCTAGCAAAACCATTGCAGACAAACAAAAAAGGCGACCCGCAAGGGCCGCCTTAATCATTATTTCTTCTAAGTTAATTCTAAAACTAGAATTTAACTTTAAGACCAGCAGCAGCACCAAATGCAGCGCCGTCATAACCAACACCAGCACCAAGAGTTACATGGCTGTTAAGTTTATAGTCAACACCAGCAGCGGCTGAAACTAGAGAACCAACTGAAGCATAACCAACATTTAGACCAAGAGTTGTGTCACCCATTTTGTATGTACCACCAGCTTTTGCAGTAAATGCACCACCAGTAACAGTGTAATTACCTTCAGCAGCCAATGTTAGGTCACCTTCAGAATATTTAGCACCAGCGCCTACTGAACCAGCAGCTGTACCAGTACCAGAATAATGTACACCGAAAGAATAAGGGCCAGTTACATAACCAAGACCAGCATTATATGAAACAACACCAGCTAGAGTGTATTTAACATCAGCACCTAGTGTGAAACCGTTAACAGCAATAGACATACCACCTTTAGCAGCATTAGTAGCTACAGCAGCGAATGTTGAAGAACCAGCATAACCAGCACCAAGCTTGATAACAACACCAGAAGCGTCGATTGAGCCTGCTAGAGCAACGTCAATAGCGCCAGCGCCATTTACGCCAAGACCAAGGTTAAAGCCACCAAATTCAGGTGATTTGTAAGTTACAGCAATATTTGCAGCAGTTAGAGGTGCAGTACCTACAGCAGTATAAGCTTTATAGTCAGCAATTGTGTCAAAAGCGAAAATACCAGCATCAGGAACTTCTGGAAGGTCAGCAGGACCAGGAATTTCAACACCATGATCTTCAGCTTCTTGTGCACCAGCTTTAAATTCGCCAATTGCAGCTTTATAACCAACAATAGCAGTTAGAGAACCACCATTATCCCAGCCAAGTTTAGCATAAACATCAGCACCATTGTCTAAAGTCTTAGACGCTTTTAAAGTACCTTCAGCAGTTGCGCCAAGGCCATATGTGCCAGCTGCAGTGCTGTTATAAAAACCAAAGATTGTTGCTTCACCAGTTGCTACAACTGTGAAACCTGTGTCAGCAGCCATTGGTGCAGGAGTTACCATGCCACCAGCTACAGCAACACTTGACATTGCTACTAGAGCAGATGTTGCAAGAAGAATTTTTTTCATAATTTTATCTCTCAGCTAAAATATAGCATAATTGCCATATTTAAATTAGTCGTTTTTAAAGATCTTAAGTCAAGCAGTTCAATCCGAAAATTTCATTTTCATACCTGATAAGAATATACAAATGAAATTCCATCTAGATACGAACCAAACACACTTCGCTACAATCCAAAAAAATCGATAACTATTAATCGGCAATTTCCGTCAATAAATCAACCAAACAAATACATTCTTTTCTTTTTTCAAAAAAACTGTGACAATTTTACACCAGTTTCATGGCAAATTTAGTTAACATATTATTAAATAAAGGTTTTATTTACTATTCTAGTTGCGTTATTCACTTTCAGAGTTAATT
>JADGDI010000081.1 GCA_016744975.1 Hyphomicrobiales bacterium
CCCTAGAAGTGCCATAATCATTGCGTAAAGATCAACTTGAGATAATTTCAAAAACCTTTCAGCCTTATTTTTGCATGTTTCAACAATCATTGCGGCGCTTGTGCCAGAAAATAATGAGTTACCTACACCCAAGATTACTGCAATAATAAAAAGTAACTTAACTGTAGCAAAAAACATCACACAGGCGAAAATACCAAAACATAGTGTCCCTAAAATAAGTGCAATTTTCCGACTCGTCCTGTCAACAAGTCTTGATAAGGGAATATCAGTTAATAAAATAGTTATTAATGTTACAGCATGAATGTAACCAAGCATTGAAGGATCATCAAGCAATTTCAATATTTCAAACTTCGAAACATTTGCTAAGGCAAAAGTAAAAAAGGATAAAATGCTCAAATAAATAATTATTTTAATCATTAACTTATCCCATATCAAACTAAATTTAATTCATTTCTTTTTTCTGTCATAATCCTATTCATTCTCTTATATTTACCTTTTCCAATTGCGACATAGAACATTGGAATGACCCGCTTATTCCTTATATTGAGGTATTCCTCGATTTTTGTGTCATTAAATGCACCAGAAATCCAGCAATTTAAGTTTTCTGCTATGACACACAACTGGAGCGTTTGTGAAAAATGACCCGCTTCCATAAACGAGACTCTATAATTTCTTAGTGTTTTATATTTCCATGTAAACACTTCCAAATTACCTGCTAAGAAAATCCCAAAAGATGAGTTATCTCCAAAAAATTGCCCAATGAGTAAATCCTTTAACTCATCATACGTAATTCCGTCTCTCTCTTTACACAGAATATGGTTTTCAGCATCATATCTGTAGATCCCTGGTGCAATATCAGCTACGTCAAAAATAACTAAATATGCATCGATCGATTGTAAACACCCACCAGATGGAGATGTTCTTCTTTTGAAAACACCATATTCTTCGGTTTCATTATCTTTATGTCTATGGAAATAACCAAAACATGTAAAAAGTAAATCACTTAATTGCTGCGTCTCGACTGTATGAGAGTAAAATTCTCGTATTGTTTTCCTGCGGTCAAGAACTTCAAATAAAGATTGTTTGTTGTATTTTTCTTTAGTCGGTTCTGGAAGGTGCACTAATTCATCTTCACTATATTCCACAGAATAATTTTGATTTGGTAACGGGTTTTCTTTTAGAGAAATACTTGCCATTAAATAATTTTCAGCAAACTCCAACCTATCCATATCACTAAATGATTTTAAGATATTATTCGAAGCCTGATGGAAAAGATCAGCTACTTTATTATTATACTTCGAAATAGATTTTATCTTCTGTTTTACTATTAAATTATTTTCTAAAAATTCACTTCTAATTTTTGCATCCAGACTTCCATTCTGCAAGTATTTTAGTATTGCTTCAAAATAGGATTTGTCATGTATACAAAATTCTTCTTTATTTTTAACATCAATCAGGTATGGTAAGTTATTTTCAAAATATATTATAAAATCTTCTGAAATATGCATAATTTCCCCCATGAATGCATCATAATGTATAATTTTATAGTTTTCAATAATCTTGCCATTCGAATAAGAATGGCAAGCAGTTTGAGGTTAGCACTGGCCATTCACATCAAATAATAACGCAACTAGATTATCTTTATTTACAAAAATATGCTGTACTTTTTTCCTTTATTGAGTTTAGTAAGTATGTATTCATTAAAATTATTAATTTTATAGAACACCATTTAATATGTGTTGATACTAAAGTCAAGAGCAAAGATTTTAATTATTACTACCCACCTGTTAAGATATTGCTTTATATATAATAATAAATTCGGCTCTGTTGGAAACAATGAAAGCTTGATTTAATTTTTGATTTTGTCGAGTTTTATTGAATTTATTCAAGCTTCGTTACTTTCAATATACCATTATTATTTGGGCAATCCGCTGGTATTATAAATATGGCATCAACTATTGACAACTAAAAGAAATACTTCATGAGCGTGGTGTTACAGTTGATCATTCAACAATTTATCGATGGGTTCAGAAATGTGCGCCCCTATTGAAAATCGTTTTAAATGATATTGGCGTATCAGTTGGCAAGTCAATGAGGCATAAATTAGAGGTGACGGTAGATGGGTTTATTTATATCGCGCGATTGACAAAAGAGATAATATAGTCGACTTTTGTTTGTTTCCAAGACGCTATGTTAAAGCAACCAAACACTTTTTAGGAAAGGCCAATTTAGACCCGGGCCGCATAGAGTATGGGGCAGAGGTTTCAGGGAAGTATTTTGATTTGTTTTCGATGATAATTTCTGGTGCGATTTCGTCTTTAGGTGCGGCATTGGTGCCTGCTTATTTGGTTGGGCGAGAAATAGCCGATGGTAGTTTGGTTGCGTTAAGTGGAGATAGTATTATGACTGAAAATAAATATTATTTGGTAACACCAGAGAATATTCATAATGAACATGTGCAGCAGTTTTGTGAATGGATTGCTTGCTCGGTGAGTCAATCCATTCATATGGAATAAGGTTTTACGAAACCAATGGGATAAAGCTTTTTACCAAACCAAACCTTGCTGTTCTGCAAAAATCAATTTGATGTGGTGCAATAAATAATCTGCATCGGCTTTGCTAAAGATAAGCGGCGCACGCAGTTTTAAGACATTATGATATGGCCCATCGGTGCCGATTAGGATGCGTTTTTCGGCCATTTTGTTGGCAATATAATCTGCCCTTGGGGCTGATGGGCTGCCATCGGGTTCGATCAGTTCAATACCAATAAACAAACCTAAACCGCGCACATCGCCAATTGAGGGCGTGTCTTTTTGGATTGCTCTAAATTGATCTAATAAATATGTGCCGATTGTTTCGGCATTTTCTTGCAATTTTTCATCTTCGACAATTTTAAGCACTTCATTGCCGATGGTGCATGATAGGGTAGAGCCGCCAAATGAAGAGAAAAACTCCATGCCATTGGCAAATTTATCGGCAATTTCTCGGGTTGTTGCTAAAATGCCAATCGGGTGGCCATTGCCAATTGGTTTGCCTAATATAATCATATCGGGCACGGCTTGTTGTTGCTCAAAGCCCCAGAAATATTTACCCAAGCGGCCCATGCCTGTTTGAACTTCATCGGCAATGGCAATGCCGCCTGCTGCGCGAGTATAGTCAAATACGGCTTTTAAATAGCCTTTTGGCGGGATGATTTGCCCGCCAACGCTTGGGAAGCTTTCGGTGATGAAGGCGGCTAGTTTTTCGCCTTTTTCAGCCAGTTTATCAATAATATCTTTGGTATATTGGGCGTATTTTAGCCCTGCATCTGGGTCGCTGTCTTTAAACTCACCACGGTAGCCGTCTGGAATTGGTACAATATGCACCCAATCTTTTGCGCCTCTGCCGCCTTTGGCATTAAATTTATACTCGCTTAAGTCGATTGCGGTTAGGGTATTGCCATGATAACCGGCTTCGCTGACGATTGTATGTTTAGAGCCTGTATATTCACGCGCCATCCGCATTGCCAATTCATTGGCTTCACTGGCTGAATTTAAGAAGAAAATACAGTCAATATGGTCGGGCATTTTTTTAAGCATATTCTCGGCATAATTGGACTGTGCCTGATGTAAATAGCGGGTGTTGGTGTTAAGCATTTGCATTTGGCGGGCAACTAATTTTGCCAAGCGTTTATTGGCATGGCCAACATGGGGGATATTGTTAAATGCATCTAAATAAGTGCGGCCCCACTCGTCATACATCTGGCACTCATAGCCACGTTGCAGCAATAATGGGTCGTCATAAGTTAGGCTTAGATTTGCGCCTGACCAAGCTTTACGGCGTTTATATTCAACTTTGCGGTCTAAAACCTTACAGGTTGCGTGGCCTGGATTTAAATTTAATAAGGGTGCTGGGTCTGGGTATATATTTTGCCAGACTTTTAAATCATCGGCATTGACCACGCCGTCCCATTTTTCACCATGAATGTCAGCTAGGCCAAGTTGAAAATGAACATGTGGTGGCCATTTGCCATTTTGATCATAATCGCCTAATTTTGCAAATGCTTCACCTTTGATAATGGTTTGGCCAACGTTTAATGCCATTACCTCATCCCAAGCCAAATGCCCATATAATGTATAGAAAACCAGCCCTGTTTCGGTAATGTGTTTGAGGGTTACAAGGCCGCCATAGTCAAAATCTGCATCTTGAATGGATGCGCTATGGACGGTGGCCTCATAAGGCGCGTGAATTGGCGTGCCAGCGGGTGAAAAAACATCGATGGCGATATGCACAGTGCGTCGCTCATTGACCTGATGTTTTGGCTCGTCTAATGTTTGGCTAAAAAATGCATCGCTTGCATAAACCAAACGCGGCTCACTATAATGACCTAGGCATGGCTGCCCATTTGGGGTTATGGCATTGATGCTCGCTTTAAGCTCGCTCATATCAGGCTTTTTTGCATTGCTGGCGGCATCTATGCCTGCGACTGACCAATCTAACATTGGGGCATCGGCCAAATTACAATCAAACATTGGTGCGAAATTGCCAATGTTGTTTTTAAGCCATAGATTTAACGGTTTGGTTTGTTGGTCAATGTCAAAGCCACAGGCATTTAATAGTTTTTGAGTGATAAATAGGTTGGAATATTGCGCTAGTTTATCAAGTATGCGCCATACTGGGGCTTCGCTTACCGTTACATAGGCATCATCGGGGCGGGCTTGTTTCATTAGGGCGCTGTTAACGACACTGACGGCCAAACGCATGGCAATTAGGCGCCATAAAATAGAAATTTCATCTTGGCTCAGTGGGTTTTGCTGATGGTAGGCGGTTACTAGGCTTTGTAAATACTCAAGCGGTTTAGCCACATCTAGAATGATGTAAGCACAGCAATTTGCTAAATTGCATATTTTTGCGCCATAAATCATGTCACCAAAATCAATGATACCTGAAAGGGTTTGTTTGCCGCCTTGGTGTTTTTTGATTAGGATATTATAATCGTTCAAGTCATTATGAATGGCTTGTTTGGGCAATTTATTTAGAATGTTTTGAGCATCTTCATAATTGGCAATCACAGATTGGATGATTTGGGTGCGGCTTTCATCAAACAGGCTGTCATATTTGGGTTTGATCCAATTGGCTTGGCTTAGATCCCATTTCATTAATTCTTCGTCATTTTGAAGTAGGTCGTCATGCTTAAAAGATTGCATGTCCAAATCAACAATTGCTAAATTGCTGCCAATTTCGGCCACTAGGCTTAATGGTTTGGCTTTGCAGCTGGCGTAAACTGTACCGTCAAAAGCGTTCATTATCCAGATGATACGGTCTGAACCTGCATCATCCTTAACGGTAATAAAATCGTGGCCTGTGCTTGATTTGATAATGTTTGGAATTGGTGCTTGGCTTTTATTGAGGTGATTTAATATGGAGCATTGGGCACTTATGAAAGTTTCGCTGCATTTTGCACGCATGACTTTCACTATATATTTTTCAGTGCTGGATTTGGCAAGAAAATTTAAATCATATTCGCCGACAAGTTTTTCTAAAGATACATCTAGTCCCCAATTTTGCTTAACAATCTTTGTCCAAAAATTTAATGTCATGATTTTATCCTTAAAAATAACTTGGCATTAAATTCTTATATGAAAATTAGACTGAAATGTAAATTGATTGATATGCATAAGTATATGAGTTTAATGAATGGGTGAAATAATCTGGTTAAACATTGCCATGTTAATGTTGCCACCGCTTAAGATGGTGCCTAATTTTTCATCCTTCTCACTATCAAGCTCATGCATAAGCCCTGCGAGGCCAATTGCGCCCGCACCCTCGGCTAAATTATGGGTGTCAGTATAATAGCAGCGTATGGCATGCCTGATGGCATCATCACCAACTTGAACAATGTGGTCAACTCCGTTTTGAATGACTTTAAAGGCTTGTTTATCGGGCATTCTACAGGCCACACCATCGGCAAATGTATTGGCAGTTTTAGTGGTTACAACTTCGCCTTTGGCGATTGACAATGCATAAGCTGGTGCATTTTTGGATATCACGCCAATGATTTTGGTTTTAAGGCCCAGTAAATCTCGTACCATTATTAAGCCGCAAATACCACTGCCCATGCCGATCCCGACATAGACTTTATCCAGCTCTGGTGCAGTTTGAAAAAATTCATAAGCATAAGTTGCAACGCCTGTTACCAAATCTGGGTGGAAGGCTGGTACTGTTTGCAGATTGTGTTTTTTTGCCAATTCTGCGGCATGAAAACGTGCTTCATCAAAATCCTTACCATGGATGATGAGGGTTGCGCCTAACGCTTGTATTGCGGCATTTTTCTCAGTGCAGTTGCCTTCTGGTACAATGATGGTGACGGGAATGCCTGTTTGTTTACTTGCAAAGGCTAAGCTTTGGCCATGATTGCCACGGGTTGCAGAGATAAGGCCGCCTGTAAAACCTGCGGCTTTTAGTGCCGATAGGTGTAATAAACCACCACGCACTTTAAATGCGCCTGTTGGGGTGTGGTTTTCGTGCTTGATCCAAACTTGTTTGCCGATCCGCTCGTTGAGCAATGGCCAAGAATATTGCGCTGTGGCAGGCATATACTGGCTAATGGTTTGTTTTGCGGCTTTTAGATCGGCTAAATTAAACATATTTTTCTCGGGAATATTGATTATTTGGGATTTCTGGTCGAATTATGTTGATTTTTATTGTATGACGCAATATTTTTATTGTATGACCAATAATAAACTTAAGAGCTTGTATTGAGGAAGCTGATTATGTGGGTGCCAGATATCGATAAAAATAGGCGCGGTGTGTTCCGAGCCATTGTTGAAAAAATGCGCGAAGATATTGAATCTGGGATATTAAAACCTGGTGATCAATTGCCACCACAACGAGAGCTGGCTTGGGCGTTACAGGTTAATTTAACCACAGTTAGCCGCGCTTATAGAGAAGCGGTTCGCCAGCATTTGGTGGGCGGGGAAGTTGGGCGTGGTACTTATATATTGGCCAATAGCGCAGAAGCCAGTTTGTTTGAACTGCATGATAAAACCACTTGCAGTGATCTGAATGCCAATGATGCGCAAATTATTGTTGATCTGTCGACTAATATTCCAGCGCGCAATGCCGAGGATGGGCGGTTTAAGGCCTGTATGGCCGAGATTGCCACCAATGAAGCCAGTAGTCTATTTGAAGAATATCATGCGCCGCAGCTTTTGGAGGCCTTAAAAATCTCGGCTACCAAGTGGATGAAATGGCGAAAGATGCCTGCAAGACCTGAAAATATTGTGTTAACGGGTGGGGCGCAAACAGCGTTGCAAGCGATATTAATCGCGCTCTGTAAATCTGGCGATAGCATTTTGGTTGAGCAATATACTTTTCCAGGAATGAAGGATTTTGCACGGCAATTCGGACTTAAATTGATACCGATAAAAATGGATGATCGGGGTGTGTTGCCTGATGATTTAACCGAAATGGCGCGGAAAAATACTGCAAAATTTATTATCTTAGTGCCAAATCATCAGAACCCAACGGGCGCTGTTATGGACGCTAAGCGCCAGAAAGATGTTGCAAAGGTTATTAAGGCACAAGAGTTAACCCTGATTGAGGATGATGTATATGGTGGCCTATCTGATATGCCACCATTATCGCGGCTTTTGCCTGAAAATGCTATTTATTTGACCAGCTTATCAAAAACCGTGTCATTTGGCTTGCGTCTTGGGTTTGTTTGGAGTTGTTCTGAGCATTTGTGCAGTTTGAGCCATGCTAATAATTTAACACAATGGCCGTTAAGCCCGATTATGATGCAATTGGCAATTAATTGGATTGACGATGGCACGGCTTTTGACAAAGCGGCTTGGCAATTGAGTGAAATTATTGAACGGCGTAAGATTGCTGATAATATTTTACCTAAAAATACAGTGATTACTAAAGATAGGAACTGCCCGCACTTATGGTTAAAAGTTTGCTGTCAGGCGCATATTGCTGCGGAATGTGCATTATATAAAGTAACGATTGCACCTGCGCTGACGTTTATTCCTAATAACTTATTGCATGGGCAGAGTGACCAAGAGGTGGGGTATATTCGCCTTAGCCTTGTTGCCCCTGCAACACGGCAAAACCTTGCCATTGGGTTGAAACGAATGGCAAAGATTTTGATTGCGTGTGAGGCGCGGGCTAGTTAGATGAAATGTGATTGATCTAAGCTACCTAGTGCGACGCTATCTAAGATTGCGATGAGTTCTATTCCAAATTCATTTGTATCTAAATCATTGACATTGCCAAGATCAGCGCCAATGCTTGCTTGATAAATGCCAGCACCGCCACCTGTTTGATAGACAATGAAAGTATGGGAGGAATTTGCGGTATAATCTAATACTCTATTGGCAATGAAGGTTTCAATTGTGCCACCATTACTTACATCCGTTAGGCCTGCTACTGTTCCTGTTGAAATTTCTATGGTAGATAGAGTGTTCGTTCCAAGATTATCTGCGGTTGATATTGTTTGGAAGGCTGTATTTAAATTTACATTGTTGAGTTGCGTTATTAGTTTGTCTGCACCAGCTGTATTAAAGCCGTTGATGGTTACATAGTCATTGGCTGTACCGCTTTGAATGGCTCTATTGTTTAGCGTGATGATGTCGGCGCCGCCTGCTGTGATGTTGATGGTGTTTTGGGTGGTGTTGGAATTTGACATGGTGATTTTAATGGTGTCCTTGCCTGTTGAGGCTAGGATGAAATTGTTGATATTGCGATCTGTACCTTCGACGGAGATTGAGGCGGTGTCGGAAATGGTTACTGTTGTTATGCCTGGTGCAGTGACGGCGGCGTTCTCGACATGATTGTCATATTGTAAGTCGGTCATTGTAATGAATGTGTTACTTAGGCCAAAGTCTATACTTTCACCAACGAATTTAATAAAGGTTGCGGCGGAGATGTCAGTTGTACCATTTAAGTACAGAGAATCTGATCCTGATCCTATTCCTCCACCCATGTCATAGGTACCGGTATAGGTGCCAGCGTTGAGCGTTAAGTTATCTGCGGCAGAACCGAAAGTTACATTTTGAGCGCCTGCATTTAGAGTTATCGCGCTTTTAATTAAAATGTTTTGAATGATTAGGGTTTCAATTTCGGAATCTAGAGTTTCTGTAACGCCGCCAGAGAGGGTGGTGACGGTAATTACATTGTTGCCAGTTGCTTGCAGTGTTGAACCTGAAAAGCCGTTGTTAAAGGCCGCAAATTGGGTATCGGATAAGGTGATGTTGCCCGTTACGATTAGGGTGGATGAGGTGCCTAATGCGTTACTGTTGTTGACGCCCGAGAGATTCGCGCCATTGGTGGCGGTGAATGTATCGTCTGAATCAAAGCTGGTATAGTTGCCTGTGAGGGTTTGACCGCCTAGGTTTACATTGGTTATTGTGCCTGACTCGATGACGTTTTGCGCGGCTGTGCCAACGGTGAAGGTTTGGTTTGCGGTGTCTGATAATTTATAGGTTTCGATTTTTGCGCTGCCTGTTACGTTGCCTGCGCCTGAAAGGTTTATTGCGTTTGTGTTGCCGTTAAGGAGATCAACTATTGAGGCGAAATTGTTATGTTGGGCGGCAGTTATTGAGACGGTAGCGTTGGTATCGACAAATAGACTATCAAAGTTAGTTACGGTTGCTGCCTGAATATTTGTGCCATCTCGTAAAATAAGGTGGTCAGATATTCCGCCAGCAGAACCTGCAAAATTTGCTGAGGCTTGATAGGTGAGGTTGCTTTTCAAATACAAATTCTGCCCGCTCGTCGCACCCGTTCCATCAAAGTTGAACTCAGTATTGGTGTTGTTATGATCTGTTCTCAAAAGACTAGAATTGTTGGTTACTTTGTTTATATCGGCATTGGTAATGGTTAATAAAGGGAGTAATGAAGATGAATTTATTACAATTTGTTCAATGTTTGTGACTTGGGTGTTTAAGTTAAGAGATCCGTTTATTTGTTCAATATTTAATATATCGGTGCCATTTGCGCCGTCTAATGTTGAGCCTGACATTTCTGCGAAGCTTGCGTTGAATGTATCGGCGTAATCGGTGGATGTATTGTCGGCATTGGTTTTTGTGGATTTGTTAACATTTGCATTGGCTGCGGTTAGGTTTATGACATTGCCTGTTGGCGTAGGCGTTGGTGTGGGCGTTGGGGTGATTTCGGGTTGAATTGTGATGGTTGAATTAATTTGGATGCCGCTGACATCTAATGTGCCAGATGCGGCTTTGATTGTGCCTTCGCCCTTGATGCATTCCACACCATTTAAGTCGGCTTGATCTAGAATTAGGGTGATGTTTTTAGGGATTGTTAGGCATTTGATATGTTGCATGTCGACTTTTGAGAAGTCTAGCTCGATGGTTGTTCCGTCATTTGTGATGATGATTTCTGTACTGGTATCGCCGATTAGGGCATTGAATGTGCCGCTGTCAATAGGGTTTTTAGCTGTGTAGCGGTGATGGTGAGTTTGCTTTGGACATCTATTCTAGTGATGTTTGATAAGGTGCTGGTGGTAAAGTCTGTATTGCCATAGACAAAAAGGCGTGCGCCATCTGCGCCGCCATCAATGATCTCGCCTGCTGCTAGGTCGGAGACTGTGTTATTGTTTAATGTGTCTAGCTTTAGTAATGCGGATAGATCGATGCCTGTGCCGTTGGGGTTTTGAATGTTGGTTTGGGTATATTGGGCTTTTTCGGTTGTGCCGATGACGATGATGTTATCGACACCCGCGCCGCCTTTGATGATGTCTGCGCCTGTATTGCCGCGAATGAAGTCGGCTTTATCGCCGCCTGTTATTGTATCATTGCCTGCTAATGCATCTATAATGGCTGACTTGCCGTTATCGATTAGGGATAGGGTGTCGGCATTTATTGTGATGTTGTTTGAGATGTTTGTGGTGGTAGGGGTAGGGGTAGGGGTAGGGGTAGGGGGGCAGGAGGGAGAACGTGGAGATCTGGTAATTATAGAGAGAGACAGAGAAGTTGATATGAAAGACGTAAAGGAAAAGGAAAAAGATATGGTGACTGAAGTTCGTACTGTGCCTAAAATGAGACACACAGTTATTCAGAGTCCTATATAT
>JADGDI010000082.1 GCA_016744975.1 Hyphomicrobiales bacterium
GTTCGATACCTGTCAAAATACACTGAAGAATAATCAGTGTACGCTACCATTACAGTAGCTCGCTTCGCTAACGTACATTTCATGTAATAAATTACTATGAGTGTTGCGTTATTTGTTAACCTAAGTTAACCGTCCAATCTAATGGACTTGCTATGTTGTTCGATTACTCAAAGACAGCTAAATAAATATAACTGCTTCACGTTAATCTTGCTGGATGTAAACATCCAACATATGTCATAAGAAAACGTCGACATATATCAAGGGTGTTAAACCTAATCATATAAAATGACTAAATCTAACCGATCTTAAAGATCAGCCAAAGATAACCGCCTACGTCTCTCTTTTAAAATTCACAATGTCAAACAACAAAATTAATATACCAACGCATATCAATCTAACTCTAATATTTTTAATCCCAAGCTAGCAGGATAACCAAAAAACCTTAATCCTAAAACAAAGGTCAAAAAAAACTTTCCAGCAGAACCGCTTGACGCCGCCGTTTCGATGAGCGGGTTATACGACCAACAATAACAACCGTCAACAAATAAAAACAACAAAAACAAATCTTAACACACTTATGAACAGATTCAAAAATATTAATCTAAATTAACCATAAAACTCCGCAAAACCCCAAAAAACCCCTACTATATCAACACTCTATAAAACCTGTCAAAATAAAAGCCCTACACTTGAAAGTGAAGGGCTTTGCATAATTAAAATAACTAAATTGATTCATCTACTAAGCAGCTACATTTCAGCACTAATGCCCATTATCATCATCAACCCCATTCGGGAAATGGCCCTTATAATCTGCCGCTACCCGATAACTTGGATCTTCTATTTTAGAAATTTCAACCATCTGGCGAGCAGACTTATTAAGTAAGTTTTGGCAATCAACCGATAAATGTTTTAAATGTAAAATCTTGCCTGCTAAATGATATTTAGCTGCCAATGCTTCAATCGCTTCAATACCACTATGGTCCCAAACTCGGCTGTCCATAAAGTCAATCACCACATCTTGATGGTCATCGTCTACATTAAATAAAGCCGTAAAGCTGTCTATTGAGCCAAAAAACAACGGCCCATGCAACTTATATATATGTGAGCCACTTTCATCGGTAACGGTTGCATCCATGCGCTTGGCTGCATCCCATGCAAATACTAATGCCGATACAATTACCCCAACAATCACCGCAATCGCCAAATCCTGCCATACAGTCACAAATGTCACCAATACCAAAACAATGCCATCTGCAATGCGCATGGTGCGAATGGTTTTCAAACTATTCCATGCAAAAGTCCCGATCACCACCATAAACATTACACCAACCAACGCAGCCAAGGGAATTTGTTCAATCAAACCCGATGCAAATAAAATGATAATCAGCAAAAATATTGCCGCTGCAATGCCAGAAATTCTGGTTGTGCCACCAGATTTCACATTAATCATACTCTGTCCAATCATTGCACAGCCGCCCATACCACCAAAAAACCCTGTAACTAAATTAGAAGCACCTTGTGCCAAGCATTCTTTGGTAGCCCCGCCACGAGTTTTTAAAATATCATTGACCAAATTCATGGTCAGCAAACTCTCAATCAAGCCAATAGCCGCTAAAATCAAGGCATAAGGTACAATAATGGCCAATGTAGAGAACTCAAACGGCACCATCGGAATATGAAATTCGGGCAACCCACCCGCAACAGATGCCACATCACCAACGGTGGATACATCAATACCGCCAAATATTACAATCAAGCTAACCACCACAATCGCCACCAATGGCGCAGGTACAGCCTTGGTAAACCTAGGCAGAACCACCATAATCACCATAGTCAACCAAACCAAGCCGAGCATCATATATAATGAGCTACCCTCAAGCCAAGCCGAACCACCATCCGAGGGGTTGACTTTAAACTGGTTTAATTGCGCCAAAAAGATTACAATCGCAAGGCCGTTCACAAATCCCAACATCACAGGATGGGGCACCATACGGATAAACTTACCCAAATGAAACACGCCAGCAAGCAACTGAAAAATACCCATTAATACCACAGTGGCAAATAAATATTCAACCCCATGCACCGCAACCAACGATACCATCACCACAGCAAGCGCCCCTGTCGCACCAGATATCATACCAGGTCTGCCGCCCCAAATTGCAGTAATCAAACCAACGATAAATGCAGCATAAAGCCCAACCAAGGGCACAACCCCAGCAACAATCGCAAAGGCCACAGCTTCTGGCACCAATGCCAAAGCCACCGTTAACCCCGAAAGTATTTCCGTTTTAACTTTATCAATACTAAGCGCTTCTTTGGCGCCAATTAATCGTAGGAATTTTTCTGACAATGTGTAAAACCTCTATACAGTCGCTGCTTAAGCGTGCTTAAAATATGAGCTGCTTATAAAGCAAATATGACCAAGGTCAAATTTTTTAGCAAATTTACTATTAGCCAACAGCAAGATAAAGCAAACATTTAATAGTCATTTCCTAATATTATAATACCCTGTCATAAAACTGTAATAAAAAGATGACAAACCCTATATAAAAAATATATACTGCTCCGTTAAGAGGCGTATGGTCGCCTCTAGGGGTAAAACCCAAACTCAGGCCGTATGCTCGGCCAATTTAATTTCAAGTCGAAAAATCGACAGCAATATAATGTCCCGAAATGTCGGGCTTTATAGATATGCATATAGAAAGACACAGAATGACATTAGAAACCAAAAACTCTACTAAATTTTCAAACTTAACCAAAGCCAAATGGTTTACAGATGCCGATCAAGCAGTCGACTATCTAAGTGAATTATATGACGATAATATCAACCGCCTAAAACAAGCCTTTAAACAATTTGGCGACGGTAATTTTAAAGGCTTTGATCACACCCCCTGTTATCCATATGTTGGCATAAGCGTTGATGCCGATCACATCAATACCGATCCATCAAAATCCTATGGCACATTGCCATCAGAAGGTCATTATGGCTCAACCTTAAGCGCGGTAGATATTTTGGGCGAATATTATCGCAATCAAATCACCGAGTTGCTTAAAAATCACAATCAAGCCATTGTGGTTGGCCTAAGCGATGAACCCATCCCAATGACATTTGTAATTGATAAAGTCGATGGTAGCTTTGATAGCAACCTTTTACCAGAATTACGAAAACATTTCCACTTACCCGACCTGTCAGTAATCAGTGATGAAATATCAAATTCAACCTTTGATAAAGCCGAAAATGATAATATTGGCGCATTAACCTTATTCACCGCCCCGCGCATCGACTATTCAGTTAACCGCCTAAAACATTATAGCGGCACCGAGCCAAAACATTTTCAACGGTTTATAATTTTCACCAATTATCAGCGCTATGTTGATGAATTTATCAGCTATGCCGCCACCCGCATTATGGACGAAAAGTCAAATCGTCAATTGGTTATGCCCAATGGCGTAGTGCTCAATAAAGACACTCTAAATAGCTTGGATGACATCCCCCCAGCAGGCAAGTTACCTCAAATGCCAGCCTATCATTTTACCGATGATCAAAATATGGGCATCACCTTGGTCAATATTGGCGTTGGACCATCCAATGCCAAAACCATTACCGATCATATCGCAGTGCTGCGCCCACATTGTTGGATCATGGTTGGTCATTGCGGCGGCTTACGCAAAACCCAGCGCTTGGGCGATTATGTGTTAGCCCATGCCTATGTGCGGATTGAAAATGTACTAGATAAAGACCTACCACCTTGGGTACCATTGCCAACAATTGCCGAAGTACAGGTCGCAATGGCACAAGCTACAGGTGACATTACTGGCCTTAAAGGCCGTAAAATCAAAGACCGCTTTAGAACAGGCACCGTGGTTACCACCGATGACCGAAATTGGGAACTAAGATATAAAGAATTATCAACCATTTTCAATCAAAGCCGCGCCATCGCCGTGGATATGGAAAGCGCCACCATCGCTGCCAATGGCTTTAGGTTTCGCGTACCTTACGGCACCTTGCTTTGTGTCAGTGATAAACCCGTACATGGCGAGATAAAACTCCCAGGCATGGCTAATAATTTCTATGCCGAAAGCGTCGCCCAACATCTAAAAATCGGCATCAGAACCTTAGATATTTTGCGCAACGAAGTAAAAAGCGAAAGCCTACATTCCAGAAAACTCCGCAGCTTCAACGAACCCGCATTCAGATAAATAAAACTCAGAGCTTGTTTCACTGCAAGCTCTGAACATCAATTTTAATCAGCCATTATTTTTATCAATAATTTATTCAACAATAAAGATTCGTCATCTTTAAATTTACCTAAAACTGGTAAAATGCAGTTTAACCCCTACACCAACCGTCACCCCATTAAGACCACCTTTTACAGCCTTAATCCATCCTAAGTTACTGGTCAGACTAACCGTCTCGTTCAGTTTATAATCCAAATCCAGCTGAGCCGAGGTCACCAAACCACCCCGAACATTAATCGCCCCGCCAGCAGCAGCACCAATTAATAATTCACCCGAAAGGTCAATTTTTTCTGCAATCGGCAAAGTCGCGCCAATGCCCACAAGCCCAATCGCAAAACCGCCCGCACCACCTGTCGTAACGCTGAGTGCATGCCCAGTCATATAAAACCCATTGCCTATTAATAAATCACCTCTAAAGTCTGTCAAACCTAAAAAGCCCGTATCCTTATCATGTGCATAGCGCATGTTTTTATGTTCAGGAATAATGCTATAACCCGTACTAACACTCCAATGTGTAGGCTTATAATCACCGTCACTACCAGCTGTCCCACCTGCAAAACCAAGCGGCGCACTTAATTTAATACTCGGTACCAAGGCTTGAAAACCTCCAGAAATGCCAGCCACATAACCAATAGATGCCTCCAATTCAGCACTGCCAAAAATCCGCCAATTGGCTCCAATATTGGCCGCAACAATCACCCCGCCGCCTGTGTCGACATCACCGCCACCCGCCAAACCTACTGCTAAATCGGCATATATATTTGTCCAGTCAAAGTCATAACCATAGCGCCCACCAACTAAAACCTCAGCATAACCTTCACCATCTCCACCCATCGCGCCAGATGCTGTAATAAAACTTTCCCAACCTTTGCCCCACATATGGTCCATATTTATATTAATGCCCGCACCAGCCAAATAAAACTGCTCGAGGGGCAGTCCACTGCGTTTTTTTGTGCCCAAAGCTGGTATATAACTCTTAAAGCTAGCACCAACAGATTGCACGCTAACATAGGGCGAGCGAGAAACTCTGACACAATGACCACAAACACCAACATGTCCAGCCGCCGAAAGCGGGTTAATCGCGCGTGAGATAGAAAATTCAAAAGCAGGGCTTGATATTTTACTGCCCGTCACATGCATATAAGCTGCCCCAGCCGAGATTTCAAAATCCCCAACCTTTTGCCCAATCATAACCCTTGGCCGCAACAACATGCCATCACCACCGACCACACCAGCGCCACCCCCACCGCCATAAAACAGCGCCGCCTCTACAAAATTATTTTGGTTAAAATAGTATTTTTGGCCAATCTCATAACCACCAATAAACAACCCACCAGCATTACCCAATGCCGCTGAATATATAGTGCCACCCAAAAATAATCCATTATCAAATTCATAAAATATCGTCTTACCAACATTGCCTTCCAAAATGGTTTTAGGCTGGGCTAATATATCAGTCGATATTCTAAACTTCAGCTCACCAGCATTAGTCATCGCAATATTTAATGCAGTCAAAAGGCCAATAAACAACAAAAAACAACGCTTCATAAAAACTCACAACATAAAAACCATAAAAGGCCATATCATAAAATACAGCCCCTCATAACAAACCATAGTCAACAATTAGCCAAGCAACAAACTGTCATCCGCCAACTCTTCACCTTGGTCTTTCTTAAACAAATCAAGCAAATCCGCAACCTTCATGCTGTCACGTTCCTTACCTGCAATATCAAAAATAATTTTCCCTTGATGGAACATAATTGTTCGGTCTCCCGTGTCAAGCGCTTGGCTCATGCTATGGGTTACCATCACTACGGTTAAGTTTAGTTTTGCAACCAACTCTTTGGTCAATTGCATTACAAAAGCCGCTGTTTTTGGGTCAAGCGCTGCTGTGTGCTCATCCAATAATAAAACCTTAGTATCACCGGTGGTCGCCATCAACAAACTAAGCGCTTGGCGTTGACCGCCCGAAAGCAAACCAACTTTGTCATTAAGTCGGTCCTCAAGCCCAAGTCCAAGAATTTTCAAATTCTCCGCTGCCTGCTCCTTAATGTCTTTATTAACCGCAAAACCAAAACCCTTAGGCGCGGTACGCCCACAAGCAATCGCATAATTCTCTAGAATAGATAAGTCTTCACAAGTCCCCATTTTCGGGTCTTGAAACACCCGAGATATTATTTTGGAGCGCTTATGCACGGGCCATTTGGTAATGTCTTGGCCATCAACTAGCACATTGCCAACCCCAACAGGCACAATGCCCGCAACCGAGTTAAGTGAGGTCGATTTCCCCGCACCGTTAGAGCCGATAACCGTTAAAAATTCGCCCTTTGCTACTTGTAAATCAATGCCTTTTAACGCCCGAGTTTCAAGTGCCGTACCTGCATTAAAGGTCACATGAATATTCTTCAAATCAATCATGATTTACGCCCCTTTTTTGCAGCCCGATAGCCAGAAGTATAATGCTGAACCACCAATACCAAAACCACTAAAAATGCCGTTACCATTTGCAAGTCAGAAGCATTAAGCCCCGTCGCATCAGAGTTAAGCGCCACTGCAATCGCCAAACGGTAAATTACCGTTCCTGCAACCACTGCAAAAGTCGCATGCCACATTAAGCGTGATGGCAGTAAAGACATGCCAATAATCACCGAGGCAAGTCCAATAATAATCATCCCAACGCCAGACTGCGCATCAGAGGCACCAATGGTTTGCGCAAATAAAGCCCCTGCAATTGCCGCTAAAGCATTGGCAATACCAACGCCCATTAGGCGCATTTTACCAACATCCACACCATTTGCAGCCGCCATAGCAGCATTCGCACCCGATGCCCGCATAGAAAGACCAACCCCAGTGGCTAAAAATGTATCCAATGCAAATTTAATGGCTAAAACTAGTGCCCCTAAAAATATAGTTTTTGCTTCATATGATGCCATAAATTCAACGTCATCAAACACCGTAAACACAGTATCAACTCCAAGCAAAGGCACATTTGGCCCATCCATCACCCGAATGTTAATCGAGTAAAGCGCAGTTGCAACTAAAATACCCGATAATATGTGTAATATTTTAAATTTCACATTCAACAATGCTGTCACATAGCCAGCACCAAATCCTGCAACACCCGCAATTAACGTCGCAATCCAAGGGTTTGAAAAAAACGGTCCGCCAGTGGTAATCAATACTGCCGCAACCGATGCCCCAAACGGAAAACTACCTTCAACCGTCAAGTCAGGGAAGTCTAAAATTTTAAAGGTAATAAAGGTTCCAAGTGCCAAAATAGCAAAAATAAAACTAAGCTCAAAAGTGCCCATCAACTCATAATATGACATATAATTTCCTGTAAGAGTGATAAGTCATGACTTGTATAATCAAATACAGTAGTGCTAAAAAAAGAAAACCAGCACAGAAATTCCATGCTGGTTCACTCAAAATAGTTTTTATTCAATAATTTCAGTTGCCATTGCAAGCACTTCATCTGAAAGGGTTATGCCCATTTTAGCTGCAGAAGCTTTATTCAGAACAATTTTAAAGTCAGTTAATACTTTATAGGCAATCACAGCATCAATATCACCTGGGTTTTTACCATCTAAAACATCAGCAACCATATGGCCCGCAATAACACCAACACCAACATAGTCAATGCCAACAGAACCAATTGAACCAGAAGCCACATGGCCAGTTTCGCCAGTAAAGACCGGCGTGTCAGTATCTTGGCCAATTTTAACAATCGCCGCAATACCACTAATCACGGTGGTGTCATTTGGTACATAAATCGCATCCACTTTACCAACTAACTTTTTAGTGGCAATCAGCACTTCATTAACCGTCGGTGAAGGGCTTTCAACCACTACAATGCCCATCTTAGCACCTTCTTCTTTTATCCAACCAAGTGTTGCCAATGCATTATCCAGCCCAGGGTTATAGATAAAACCAATTTTTTTCAGATTTGGTATGATTTTTTTAAACAATTGTAATTGGTTAACAATAGGCGCCGCGTCAGATACACCAGTAACATTACCACCTGGCTTAATATATTGTTTGATTAACTTGGCTTTAACAGGGTCTGTTACTGTTGCAAATACCACAGGAATATCTTTATTACCCGCAATCATCGCTTGGCTGGTTGGTGTGGTAATCGGCACCAAAACATCAGGTTTATCACCAATGAATTTTTTAGCAATCGCCAATTGAGTATCCATTTTACCATTGGCATTTTGATAATCAACTTCAAGGTTTTTACCAACCACATAACCACGTTCAGCAAGCCCTTCTATAATACCATTTTTAGTATCAAGCAAAGCAGGCACTTCAACAATGGTTGAAATGGCAATGCGCTTCATATCCGCAGCAAGTGCCGCCCCAGCGATCAGGCCCGAAGCAACTAACGTCACCACACCCTTAACCAAAAAATTCTTTTTCATAAGCTCTCCCTCTAAACTTGCCGACGATTTTTCGCCTTGGCAATACTATAATTTATAAACACTATCTCAAATGTAAAAAAATGCAAACAAAACTATTAACCAATGGTTAATTCAGCTTTTTCCAAACCGCCGCTGTCGTTTGCCATATTCTTCAATAGCATTTTGCATGGTTTTTTTATTAAATTCAGGCCAATATATATCCAAGAAGATAAATTCACTATAAGCAGTTTGCCAAGTTAAAAAATTGCTTATTCTTACCTCCCCAGAAGTGCGAATAACAAGGTCGGGGTCAGGTATATCGCAGGTTAACATATGCGCATCCATCATCTGCTCATCAATTTCCTGCTCGGTAATGTCTCCCGCTGCAAGTTTAACCGCAATTTGTTTGGTAGCGTTTAAAATTTCCTGTTTTCCGCCATAATTAAATGCAATATTCAATTGCAGACCAGTATTGTTCTTTGTCAACTCTTGTGCATCGGCAAAAAGCTGCTCCACCTCTGGTGCGGCATGGCCTAAAAACCCGATCAACCGCAAACGGCAGTTTTTCTGGTTTAGTTCAGCAATTTCCTTTTTGATGACATAGATTAACAACTTCATCAACGCACCAACCTCATCAGGCTCACGTTGCCAATTTTCAGTGCTAAAACTGTAAAGGGTCAAATATTTAACCCCTAAATCATCAGCAGCATTTATAGCAGCCTTTACCGCATCAACACCCTTTTTATGCCCTGCTAAGCTTGGTAAAAACCGTTTCTTAGCCCAACGGCGGTTGCCATCCATAATGATGGCAATATGTTCAGGAAATGCCATTTTATCAGAGGTCATAATCTATCCATTTACTAATTAAAGTTAATAATTTTTACTCTAAACTTCCGTCACATCATTATATATAATGCCATTAAGCTTAACCTCAGCGCGCAATAGTTTTTGTTCGACCAAGTCTAATTGGTCAACATCATTGTAATTATGACGCACAACCATTAAATTAATATCAGTTTTTTTCATAACAATTGCCGCATCACCAGAGGACAATATAGGTGCAGTAGCAAATATAATAAGGTCATATTCTTTTTGATATTGATTGCAAAAATCACCCAAACTATTTCCCATTAATAATTCCGTAGGGTGCGCCGGTGTCGCGCCTCGACAAATCACATCCAAGCCAGCAATTTTTGTTTTAATGCATATGTCTTCAAATTCTGCCTGCCCAGCCAAATATTCAGCAAAGCCAGCCTTAAGCCTTACCCCAAACCGCTCATGTAAATTTCCCTGGCGCAAATCAACATCGACCAAAAGAACTCTCTTATCGGCCAGTGCAAACAGCGACGCTAAGTTTTGAGCAATAAAATTCTTCCCAGCCAATTTACTAGCGGCAGTAATTGCCACTATTTTATAGCCCATTTGGTCGGCTTTATAATGTAAATCCGTACGCAATTCCCGCAATTCTTCAATTGCAGGATCATTTTCATGCATCATATTTAAAATGGTAATACCAGAAAGACGTTGCCTTTTATTGGACAGCTTTTTTTCATTTGAACTGTTAAATATTGTAGCATAAACTTCATAACCAAATCGCTCCAACTGAACAGCATTGGTAACTTTTTTACTGAATATCCAATTCGCTAATATCGTTAAAATTGTTAATATTAATCCCGCCATAAAATACAAAATAACAATAATAGATTTTCGTGGTTTTATAGCCCCTGGGTAAACTTCCGTTGCGTCAATAATCCGTACCGAACCAATAGCGCTGGCCTTCAGAATTTTTAATTCTTCAGCTCTATTCAACGTCTGTAAATAAATTTTCTGGCTAAGCTCAACATCTCTTTGCAATCGATAAATGTTAAACTGCTCAGTCGGTATATTACCCGTTTGGGCATTCACTTCATTTCTTTTTTGTTCAAGGTCTGCCCGCTTGCGTAAAAATTCAAGATAAAATGGATGATTTTTCTTGAATTTTCGAGTAATTTCAGGCTCGCTCAAACGCAAATCATTCAACCCCTGCTCAATTTCAAGCAGCTGGTCAAGCAATTGCTTGGTTTGCAGTGACAAATCTACGGTCTTATTATTCAAACGATAACCATATATTTCTCGTTCAGCATTTTGCATAGCAACTTTTGCATCTGGCAACTGATCTCGAACAAATTCTAAACTTTTACCAGCTTCAATTGCGTTATATTTAGCATTTTGCTCTTGGTAGGTTAGTAATATATATTG
>JADGDI010000083.1 GCA_016744975.1 Hyphomicrobiales bacterium
GTGTAGTATCTTTATATGCAGATGGTGATTTACATCTATTTAAAGTAAATAACAAAGATGGAAAGATTACCCCAACAATGATTGAAGAAGCATTTAGTAAAAATGGCTTCAGTATTGGTGTAAACTCAGAAATGAACAAGCCATTTAATTCTGCAGGCGCATCAGTAAAGTTCGAATTAACGATAGGGTAAAATACTAAGGTGAGTAACAGCGCAAAAATCAATCTAATACGTGGCGATACAAAAACTTCTCCAAAACCAGGTAACAGCATCATAATCGCCCCAAGTCGAGCGAAAATCAAAAGATAGACTAAAGCCAATTGCGGTAAAAATGCCAATGTCATGTTAAATGCCCATCTTACAAAGTACCACCAACTTGAACAATATTTTCCATAGTCTTAACCATAAAAGTGGCAAGCGTTGCCGACATAAATGGTAAAAATAGAATCAATGCAAAAAATATAGCAACAATTTTAGGAACAAACACTAAGGTCATTTCCTGAATTTGTGTAAGCGCTTGGAACAAGGCAATAATTAAACCTACAAGTAATGCAACGACCATTAACGGCCCTGCCATTAACAACATCACATAAACCGCTTCGCGCGCATAATCTAAAATTTCAGAACCATTCATGTTTCAAAATCATCCAAGTCAAACTCTCAACAAAGTGCCAATTATCGAATCAAAAATAATCAAATAGGCATTCTTAGTATATCTTGATATGCAGAAATTACACGATCTCTTACAGAAACTAAGGTTTGAACGGCAACTTCAGTCTCGGCCACTGCGGTCACAACATCCACAACATCCACTTTCCCAACGGCTTGGCTGATAATTTTATCATCCGCAACCTTACCAGATTCAACTACCTTATTGACTGTATCACTAAGCATTGAGCCAAAGTTATTATCCGTCTCTTCGGTTGAACCAAATAGACCTTGAGTTTTATCACTTTGCTCAGTAACGCTATTAAGCGCATTCATATAAGCTTTGTTTACCTGTAGGTTATTGGTAATCATAACATTCTTTCAACATATTATTATCAGTCATCGGACAATCTAAATTTAAGCCCAAATGCAGAAATTAGGCTCGTAAAATATCAATAGTTCTCGACAGCATCGACCTAGTCGAAGTAATAACGTTTAAATTGGCTTCATAACTTCTTTGCGCCTCGCGCATATCCGCCATTTCAATAATCGAATTAACATTGGGTAATTTAATATAACCATTTTGATCCGCAGCAGGGTGGCTAGGGTCAAATTTCAAACTAAACTTACTATTATCTCTTACAATCCGCCCTGGCGCGACCACATTAGCACGCAACTCATCATCAAATGCTTGTTTAAAGGTAGATATTTTACGCCGGTAAGGCTCTCCACCAGGGGTAGAAGCGGTCGATTGTGCATTGGCAATATTCTCAGAGATCACCCGCATACGACTGCTTTGAGCTTGCATGCCAGTAGCAGCTATTTTAATTGCATTTAAAATATCCATGTCATTGCCTCATTTCCATGTCATTGCTTCATTTATAACTTAATTTATTTACCAACTGCCATCTTCATCAATTTGATAGACTTACTATAAAGTGCCGTAATGGTTTGGTAGTCTAATTGGTTTTCCGCCAACTTCATCATTTGTTCTTCCAGCACAACAGAATTGCCCGACGGGGTAGTTTCCCAATCTTTGTCCACATCTGGCGCGCCAGTTGTTGCGTCCGTTTTATTCTGCCCGCCAATATGCATTTGACTGGTGCGACTTAACGCACCTGCTGGCAACTTATTGGTTCGCTGGCGTTCTAATATTGCTTTAAAATCGGGTTGCGATAATTCTTTAGCCTGGTAAGAAGGCGTATTGGCATTGGCAATATTTTCTGCGATCACGGTTTGGCGTGTTTGGTGCCACGCCATACGGGATTTTAATATTGTGAATATTTTTAAATTTCCTATCAAGAAACTCTCCTGCCTAAAACGCCTAAACTCTTAACAAGTTCGGCTTAAAAAATCATCGCACTAATTCCGAATCTAGATAGGAACATTTTGCCGCCTCTTTGGTTAACATCTTATTAACATATTGCAAATCATTTATTTTTACAGCCAAAACCGATCAAAATTGATAGGAATTGCCTAGTGAATTAACCTTTGTTTAACCTTTTAATATCTAGCAGAATCAGCTATAGCTAAATAAAATCATCCGAGGGAAATATGCAAACTAACGACTATTTATATTATTTCGGCATTCTAGCCGTCATGATCGCTTTTATTTTAATTGTTTTTTTCTTACTCAGAAAATTGACGCAAAAAAAAGGCAACGCTACTGCACAACATAATGATATTTTCAACGGCAAAACCAATTCATTATTCATTCAAGAAGTATTGCCAATCGATCAAAAAACAAAAATGATCATCATTGGGCGCGATAATCTCCGACATGTTATATTATTGGGCGAAAATCATTCAAACCTAATTGAAACCGTAAAACCCGAAATGGTCAATCCTGAATTGGTTAATAATGAGCCAACATTTGAAAGTGAACTGGCTACTTTAACAGCGAACCAATTTGTACCAGAACCCCATTCAGATCCAAGTTTCAATCACATCTCCACTGAAAAAATGGACAATAACCCAGCATTAAATGACGATTTAAATGATAATGATGATCAACCTTCAGGCAGAAATATCACTGACAAGATCTCAGTTAAAAACATCATAGATGAGAAAAATAAAATTGAATCAAACGATTAATTGGCAATAAATTAAGTTTGCAATATGAAAAAAAAATACATCATAGCGCAGGTTCAAAAACACATATTTCGTATATTAATGGTTTTTATGCCATTATTCGTCATATTGTTTTTTGCCTTTTTAAATTTTGACAACGCTTTCGCAGAAGATTTAACCATCAGCTTTACCGATGGGCTTGGCTTAACCGATCAAGCCCTGCAAATCATTGCATTAATCACCGTCTTATCCCTAGCGCCATCTATTTTGGTGATGATCACTTCATTCACCCGTGTGGTCATTGTTTTATCGCTATTACGCACCGCTATGGGCGTGCAAAACTCGCCGCCTAACAGCGTGGTTATTTCATTGGCGTTATTCTTAACGGCCTTTATTATGGCACCAACTTTCGAGCAAGCCTATCAAGTCGGTATAAAACCATTAACCGAAGGCACTATGGAGCTACCAGAGGCCTTTGACAAAGCAATCCTGCCGTTCAAAACATTCATGGGCAAACATGTTAGAGATAAAGATTTACAACTATTCCTAGACATAGCAAAGCAAGACCTGCCAGAGAATCCCGAAGATATTGCCATTACAACCTTAATTCCCGCTTTTATGATTTCTGAATTAAGGCGCGCTTTTGAGATTGGCTTTCTAATATTTGTGCCATTCATAGTCATTGATATGGTGGTCGCATCCATATTAATGTCGATGGGTATGATGATGTTACCACCCGTCATAATATCCCTACCATTTAAGTTGATTTTCTTTGTTTTAGTAGATGGCTGGAATTTAATAATCGGCTCTTTGGTACAAAGTTTTGGTAGCAACCTAAGCGGCTAGCTAATCCCTATCGCGCACATCCTTCGCCTCATTGCTTCGATAATCGCTAATAAACTCTTTTAGCATATCAATTTCAGCAACCTCACGCGCTAGCTTTCTAAATTCAACGGCATTTGTATTGCCTTTGTCTACAACAAGGTTAAACGAGCCTGCATGTGCGGTATTCTCCATTTTCGCCATATATTGCTTGCGTAGGCGTCCAATAGATAAATCATCATGTGCCATTTTAAATGCAATAGCCGAGCGCAAAATAATATGCCGTTCAGTATCCAATAATGGCCGATCACCTTTCCAGCGATTGAGCACCATTTTCTCAAACTCTTCCCCAGCTTTCTGCCAAAAACCACCGCGCCAATAAGCTTCAGATTTAATAATAGAAATATCATCTCCACTATAACCTTCTAATCTTGTAATCGCACTTTGTATTCGCCCAACTTCCACCAATGCCCGCGCCTCAAGCAAGTCTCTTTTACGAATAATATGACTGGGCAAACCACCAATCCTAGTTTTTGCAATGGTTTGAATGGCTTTTTCAGGTTGGTAATTTAACATTTGTACCATTGCCAGTTTTGCCGCAACATCCGCTCTTGCAAAACCTTTTAGGCGTTTATTAACCTGATGATCTAACAATTCAACAGCCTGGTCTAGTAAATCAATATCAATCAATCTATCCACCAGCTTACGTGTCATTTCATCACCCTTTCGGCCGATCGGAATTAACTCCTTATAGTCATAAAACAAGCCAAGCGCCCTAAATGGCGTCATTTGGTCCGCCTTACCGCCCAAATAAAGTTGTTCAAAAACTGCAGACATTTTATTAGAAGCCTCTATACCCATATCACCACTAATCGGACTAGATGCAACATTCTTCAATACCGCAATGCCATCACGATAATTATCATTATCAAGATATAATTTCCCTAAGTTAAGCTGATTCAACTGTCCAATATCATCCCCACGCCACATAACAATATTACCGTTTAACTGCTCAATTGCTTGTTCAATTTTTATTTTCCCAGTTTGATATTCAAGCAAACTTAACAAGCCTTCAACTTCGGCATTAATTGGCCTAATATCATATTTAAGCGCCTCTCTAAATCGCAAAATAGCCTCTTCATATTCCTCATTAATAGCGCTAAACTTGCCCATCATCATCCAATAAGCTGCCTTTTGCTTATCCGTACGCATCACATTTTGCATCATAATTAAATGTTTTTGCGCTATGTTAAGGTTGGGTATTTGCAGGGCAGAATCAATTGCTGGTATTAAAAAATCAGCCTCTAATGCTGGGGGTAATTGTGCCAATAAGTCACGTGATATTTCAAAGTCCTTTAATGCTTCTTGGTGCACTCCAGTTTTAGAAAGCGCAATAGCCCTAAACAAAGTAGCAGTACGGTTATTACGAATAGCAACATTACTTAAAGCCTTTATTGCCTGTTTATATTTCCTAGCCATTACCAAGGCCGCACCTTCGAGGTTTTTATAGCGCGCGGTTGTAGCAACAATGGGGGATTTAAAGGCGTTTAACTCTAACATGCCCAATGCCTCAACTGGCAATTGAAAGCTTAACAAAAACTCAACCATTTCAAGCCGATATATTGATTTTGTTTTTTCATCTTCAGCATTATCAATTAACTGGTTAAACACACGGCGCTGGGCAATATAGTTTTTAGAGTCCTTATTTAGGTCTCTAAATTCAATCGTCACAGGGCGGTTAATTTCACCATTACCGTCAGAAATCAATTGATTATTAAACTCTTGTCCAACGGTAAGTGACAAACCATCCCGACTAGATATGACAACTTGGTCAAAATTCGCAACCACATTTAAATCATCCGCAATTGCCTGAAACGTTAAGCCATGTATGCTTGGTAATGCTACAAATTCTACAAAGTTATGAGTTTTTAACAACCCTCGCGCAGGGCCCATAGCGGTAACAACAGCAATTCTATCACCCATAGTATCATCATCAAACCAATGCACTTTCCCAAGTTTGGATAGGTTAACTTGAACAATTGCTTGCCCATCCTGCTTATATTTGCGTGCTAGTTTAACAACTTTTGTGTCCATCAATACCAGTTCACCAAGCGATAATATCCAGTCTGAATTGTTGGAGGTGATCTGCGACAACAAACGTTTGTCAACTTTCAGCCTTAATGTTGTACTCTCATCACTTTGTTTTACATCATGAATTTTTATCAATTCAGGCGCAGCTTCGCGCAACTCTTTTAAATCAAAATCTATATTTTTTTCAAATATCAACCAAAATAAGTCATCTCTTTCAAACACCGCAATAGGCACGTCTTCGCGAAATGGAAAGTTAACCTGATATTGCCTATTGGTCTTAATCACCTCAACTTTAACTTTTTCAGCATCAACAAATACTGGCTTGTAAACTTTACTAGGCTCAGCATCTTTGGCTATTTTTGCCTTAATTTTTTCTTCATCCGAGTTCGAAATATTGGCCAAATTAGCTGGTAAATCTGTATTAACTTGCTTGGCAACTTCATCATCTTGTACCACATTCTTTAGCGCAATCTTAACACTACCAACACCATCCAAATGGCGCCCACCAGCGGCATCATTCACTTTTTCAATCGCTTCAGATTTTTCACCTGCTTTGGTTTTATCGGTTTTATTCTGTTCTGTGGTTTGATTAATCGGCTGCTTCAAATCCGGCATTTGTTTTCTAATATTTTCAACATTAGCAGCTTTATCATTCAAGTCCGATGGCGATAGAAATTCAATTCTACCAGTATCGACACTTTCAGAATCAGTCGTCTTGATGCCTTCATCTTTGTCGTCATCCCGCTCAAATCCCCCCATGCGTTCAATTTCACTATCAGAAATTGTCTGATTTAAGCGATCAAGTGTTCCGCCATCACCACTAGAGAGGTCAATTACAAAACCAAACCCCTCTTTAAAACCTCTTACATCAGTATTTTTATCAAGTTTAAGATTCACCACCAATTCAGTTCGCGTAACATTATAATCAATTTTTTTCAAAAACTTAGGAGGCGTGGTTTTTAAATTCTTAATGATCGGTTGTGCAAAATGGTTAAAACGCAATGTTACAACGTCACCGTTTCTCTCCATTTTTGTATCTACATCTATTTTCCAATCAAAAAATAGGCGGGTAAAGGTTGGTAATTCACCATAGCGTACCAGTAAATGGTTTTTCTTTTTTCTCAATTCTGCCTGAAGTATTTTTTCTTTGGCGATAAGCGAAGCTTCCTCCGCGCGTGATGCAAGCTCAGCGATCACTTCTTCAGGCAAGCTAGGTGGTAGCCCCTTCCAATCCGAAGGTAACAAATCAATAAATAGCTTTTCCGCAGCTTCAATTTTATTGATCTTGACTTCCTTTGCCAACGCAAAACGCACTGCAGTTTTATCTGGGTCCGTCCGCGCTACTACAATATATTCATCAAGCTTGTCCGAAAGATCAGCAACCTGAACATTAACCGGCTCATTAAACTTTATAACCAAAACACCTTCAAGCATTTCAAGTTGGTATTTTGGCAAGCGGTCAAAGGTAAAAATAATGCGGCCATATCCATCACCTTTTTCAGATTTAACTTGCGCATTATTTTCCGCCAAAGCAGGTGAAATAAGCGCCATGGTTAAAATTAAGGCCAATAATATGCCATGCCAACATTTTTTTAATGCGAGGCACACTATTTTATCACTTAATTTAATGGTTTGGAACAGAACCATATTAATTTTTATAAGCATTTGAAATAACTATCCAATATACACTTTTGGCCGTTGATATATGAACAATATTCAAATATCTGTAAGTTTCATTTATTGGTTAATACAAATAGCATCACTTGGTTAATTCTTACTAAATCAGTATAATAAACTGCGGTCGAACACGCTAAAATACCAAAAACTACAATATCGATTAACCATTATTGCAATTCAAGCGTTGGCAAAGACTCGCTTGGTTTTTTAACTTTTGATGTTGGCACATCTTCAATCTTCAATTCCCTTGGCGGTTGTGCCAACCGAATGGTAAGCGCTCTGGCTGCTTTTAGATTCATTTTTGCCAATATAGGTGCTAATTTTTTAGTACTCATAGAACGGGCAATATTTTCCATAATTGTAAGGTCAAGAACTGACATAAGACCAGCCGCTTCCTTTGGCTTCATAGTTTCATAAGTCTTCACAAGAGATGAAAACCGCTCAACTTCTTCCGTATTCACTTCTCCTAATTTCTGCTTAAGTGTTTGTTCCAAAGTCTTTAATTCTGCAATTTTATTGTCCAATTGCTGTTCCGCAGCTTCAAGAAGTCTCGTTTGTAAATCAATTTTTCTCTCGCGTTTATCAAGCAAATCTCGGCGTTTTTTCAAGCTAAGCAATAGCTGAATTTCAGTATCACTAAAGGCATCTTTTAACCCCTTTTCTTCTTGTTCAGATATTATTTGGTCAATTTTCTGCTTTTCAGCTTTCCCATCATCCAGTTCCGTATCTTTATTTTGCTCAGCTGCCTTTTCATCAGCCCCATCCGCTGTTTTTGGTTTTTCTTCAGCCTGCACAGGCGTGCTACTGCCAGTCAATAACGGCTGTTCAAATACAAAAGAGAATATCTTAATGCCAACAATCGCACCGATGATCAATATTGCCAATGGTAATAAACGCATTCAATCCCTCCTTTTTTAATTTAACCAATAATTCAGCGAGTGCTACTCAGTTTATTCATTAATTTTTGTCTTTTGCTCAAACCCGTGTCAGCAATGGCTTCTACATCCAACTGCGTATTTGGCTCATTTTGCATATTTTGCATATTTTGCATATTTTGCTCATTTTGTATGTTTTTATTGTCACCAAATTCATAGCGCTGCTTTGCTACATGTTGCTCTATCATATCACTAAGACTTGCCGACCTGTCAAAAGACCCTGTAGGAACATTCCTATCCCTAGTTACCAAACTGTTTGGCTCAATATTCTCGCCCAGGTCATTCTGTGCCTGAAGGTTTAAACGCTCAGCTTGCCCAACCTCTTCTGCAAAATCAGTATTATGGCTAGTTTTTGGCCTTACTTGTCGCACTCTTGGTTGCGAAGCTCTTGGTTGTTCAACTCGGCTATTTTGCCTATTACGTTGCTGCAATTCACCTTCTTCAAACCCACCAGCATAACTATTTTCAGGCACAATTAATTGTTTCTCTGCTATCGCCTTAAGTGCCTCATCACGTCTTTGAAGTGCAATTTGTTTATGCCCTAAGTCGAGATTTTGTCCAAGGCTCGGGTCATTATCTGCATTATAGTTAGATTGTGATTTTGAGCTTGCCTGTAAAATTGGGTTCGGTAGATTTTGCCTTTGTTTATTGACTCTTTCAAGCGTTTGATCCGCAAAATTTTTAGGTCGGTTTTGTGCAACTTGCGTACCCTGTTCTGCAGGTTTATTCTGCATAATCTGGTTACTACCCATAATATTCTTTGAATTCAAATCTTCATTATACATACTAGCGCGCTCAACCAAATATTTCAGTTCATCGCTCATATTTCGGGCTTGTTTTAAATTACCAGCCAACCCATTTTCGGCATCTCTAACCGTTAATTTAAGTGCATGCACGGTTTTTTGTGCATTATCGACCGCATGATTGAGCTCAATAATAACGGCTTTAAAACCATCGCCGCCATTACGCATTGCTTTAAGCTTCTTATTTATGCCATACATGTAAAACACACATGCTATCAATATTATAAACAAGCCCATTTCCAAATAGCCAAGCGGCGATAAAATATCCATATTTAATACCTGTTTACATTCAATAACTTATTCAGCATAATTGGTTTATTCCGCATCATTAACTTCATATTGGTCACCCAATTGATATTCAGTTTTCCGGCCTTCAAGGCTTGAAGTTAGCGAAACCGCAATATTATCGTCTTTTCGCCCCATTTTACCCGTCAACAAGTCCACTTCACCACTTCTCAAAATAATATCGCTTTTCTCACCAACATTCAGCATCAAAGTCTGTCCAACTTCAAATCCCATCGCTTTACCAAGCGGCATTTTAAATTCATCCAATACCGCTTCAATTTCAATTTTAGATTGCCACACTTCAGACGCCAAATGGTTTTCCCAAATGTCATCACGCCCAAACTTTTCTCCCATAAAGCCTTGCATCAACAAATGTCGAATAGGCTCTAAGGTCGCATAAGGCAACATCAGTTCAATATGCCCACCACGGTCTTCCATATCAATGCGCAACTTTACTAAAATCGCAGCATTTTGTGGTCGAGATATAGCCGCAAAACGCGGGTTAGTTTCCAACCGATCAATTTTAAATTCAATCGGCGAGATCGGATCAAAAGCAATGGTTGCATCGCCTAAAATCACCTGAATCATCCGCTCAACAAGCATGGTTTCAATTGTAGTATAAGGCCGCCCTTCAACACGCATGCTGTTCACGCCGCGCCGCCCACCTAGCAACACATCCACAATAGAGTAAATCAAATTACTATCGACTGTTAACAGGCCAAAATTTTCCCACTCAACAGCCTTAAATACCGACAAAATGGCTGGCAAAGGAATGGAGTTCAAATAATCCTCAAATCGAATTGACGATATATTATCAAGGCTAACTTCAACATTGTCAGAGGTAAATGTCCTTAAACTCGTGGTCATTAACCGTACTAGACGATCAAAAACTATCTCCAACATTGGCATACGTTCGTAAGAAACTAAGGCCGAGTTTACAATGGACTCAATACCATGCTGGTTGGCATCAACTAAATCCGATGCATCAAAGCCAAGCAGACCGTCAATTTCTTCTTGGTTTAGCACCCGTTCTGTTGCGCTACGAGACTGGTCATCTTCTTCAGGCTCATCCATCATAGAGGCCCATTGAGCCGCTACATCCTCATCAAACGTACCGCCTTCGCCTTCGACCTGCTCTTGCAGAGCAGCACCCCAGTCAGCCGATAAATCTTCAATTTCTTCTTCACCATTGTTAGCTTCAGACATAACAACCCTAGTTTACTGCCAATAATTTATTGAACAGTAACTTTCTTAAACAAAATGCCACTAATTTTCTCTGGCGCAATAATTAGATTAATGCGTTTTAGCAATTCCTCGCGTAGCCTAAAAACACCGGCAGAACCTTCTAAATCTTTCGGCGACATATCGCGCAAATAGGTCTGGAATAAATCTTCAATTATAGGCTTCGCAGCAATAATAGCCCCTGTATCAATGC
>JADGDI010000084.1 GCA_016744975.1 Hyphomicrobiales bacterium
ACGCAATATCAAGTTATGCGTATCATGCATTATCTAAAATGGCAGCATGTCAGGGTGATTAATCTTTCAGACCTGCGCGAAGCCAAAAGCCCATTATTTATCAAAAAATATCAGCTGCTTGAAACTGAACATAATTATAAAATGCATTCAATTTTTGCCAATGGCCGAGATCAGGAATTGGCAAAAGCATTAAAGCGAAAAGCCAAGGCCCCATTAATTTTGGGCTGGGGTGTTTCCGAGCAGTTGGACTCACTAATCAAGCTAGCAATGCCTAAGTTAGAAATACATAAGCCACATTTTGGAGTCATAAAGCCTCAATTATCTCCCATTAAATATTTTCATCCACTGCCAACCTTACAAACAGATAAAAATAAATGGGTTGAAAATATCGTCAATCAACTTATTTTAATGAAATAAATGAGCCACATGCTACCGAAAGCTACGCAATTTGAAATATATTACAATTTTCAGTCAAGCTGTTATGAAGTTTATCAATGATGATGGATTGGTAATTTGCGGCAACATCACATTTTGCCTTTTATTGGCGATATTCCCATTTTTACTATTTTTTACCAGCTTAACGGTATTATTAACGGGTGACAACAATGCCCAAACGGCGATTGATTATCTATTTTCTATTGCGCCAGAAAATATTATCAACCCAATTGCAAAAGAAATTAAATCATTGGTAACAGCCAGCGATAGTAATTTAATAACACTGAGTGCTTTCTTAACTTTTTGGACAGGTGTCAGCGCCGTTGAAGCCGTTCGTGGCGCGTTAAACAAGGCGTATATAGCAACTGAAGATCGCCCTTATTGGTTGCGGTTAATTCAAGACACAGCATTCATCCTCATCGGCATCATCAGCATTATTTCACTTGGCGCGATGATATTATTCACCCCCAAAATAGTTAGCCTCTTGCATGATTATTTTCCATCCTTTACCGATTTGATTGGGCAATTTAATTTTTGGAGTTATCCGATTGGTATATTATTGTTAACATTGATTATTTTTGCAACCAATGCAATTATTCCCAATAAAAGGCCAACAGTTCTAGAACTTTTACCAGGTGTTATATTTTCTGTTATTACATGGTTGATATTGGTTGAGGTTTTTGCAATTTACCTAAATAATTTTTCCAAATATGCAGCTATTTATGGCAGTTTAGCGGGCATAATCGCCACTATGGTATTCATCTATTTTTCTGCAATTGTTTTCATGCTAGGCAGTGAAATTAATCAAACATCCCATAAGTTACTAAAAAATAGTATTAAATAAATAGTTTTAGACAAAAGCATTAAACAAATTCCACTAAGTTAACCAATTGTTTAACCAGATTACCTAATCTTTTCAATAACGACTAGGTCATTATTTTATTAGGCAATTATGTTAGAACAACTTACCCAATTGGCCACAGAAAAATCAAGCGTCAAGCGTGCTGAACTAATGACAGCAATCGCAGACATGTTTGTAAAGCGCGCTGCAAAAAAATCCAGCAGTGAACTTGAGCTGTTTAGCGATATTTTTGTCAAACTTCTTGACCAAATGGATCACAATCATAAAAAAGAAATTTCTGAAAAATTTGCTCTGCTACCCGATACACCAATTAGTTTTGCATTTGCATTGATCTATGATGATGCAGAAGTCGCCGCACCAATGCTAGAATTTTCTACCGTATTGGTTGAGAATGAGCTAATTGAAGTAACCCACAACACAACAACAGGCCACCGAGTGGCAATAGCAAAACGTTATAATGTCAGTGAAAACATCACCGACGCGTTGATAAGTTATGGTGAAAGCTCTGTGTTACAAGCCGTCACTAGTAATTTAAGTGCAAATATTTCCACCAATGGGTTTGTGTATATCAAACGATATTCCGATCAAGACGAGCAGTTAAAAAAGCAATTTTATGACCGCCCAGATTTACCAAAAGACTTGAAACTCATCATGCCTTATCTTCCAAATGAGGTACAAGAACAAGTTGGGTTTGCAGCTCAGCAACATGGCAAACAAGAAATGCAAAATTTAATGGATAGCAGCCATGAACTCATGGAAAATACCCAAATAAGTGCTGCAAAACAAAGCAAACCAAGTTGTAATAATGTAAGGGAAATCCGCGATGGCTCACTTGACTTAAATAAAGTGCTTATCAAGCTCTCACGATCAAACAAGCCTTATGAAGTTGCAAAAATCATTGCCGAAGTTGAACATATAGACCATAAAATTGTAAATGAAGCAATCATGAATATAACAGGAGAGACACTCGTAACATTGTCTCGATCCATTGAAATATCCGATCAAGCATTTGAACAAATCTGTAAAATGCGGTGCCGTAGATTAAATCTACCAGTCTCCAATCGGAAAAAATTACTAAATCAATTTAAAAGTTTAGATGTAGATCAGGCCAAACGAGACATGCGTTACGCCAAACTTGAAGGCGCCATTCAGAAAAGCCTAAACTAGCAACTTATCATTAAGCCAGCGATGTATTTTTTCCATATCGCTAGCCTTGCCATCGAGCATCCTTTGCAACATCGCGCCATAATATAAACATTGCACTGGATAGGCATTATCCTCACCCACAAAATCCGTGAAGGTTTGCTCAAATTGCTGAGAGGCAAATTGTATATTCGGGTCAGTATTTGTCGGCATAGCTTTGTTTAGCCTAAGATAGTCAATTAACAAAACAATCTCTTTAGCAAATTCTGCTTCCATTTTACACATGTTTTGATGCAATATTTTCAACTTCACTTCCATTGATAAATGTGCATCAAACCCTGTTTTAATCTTTTCCGTTTGCCCAGCAATCGCTTGTATGGTTGCCGCATCAAACAATGCCTGTTTGCTCGGGAAATAATGATAAAGCGCACTTTTTGAGAGCGTTAAATGTTTTGCAATCTCGCGCATACTTAACCCCGAATAGCCATATTCTGAAAATAAAGCAGCCGCTTGATCTGCAATAATTTGCTTTTGTCTCTGTCTATCTACTATTTTCGGCATATCCATCCTTTTTAGTCCACTTGGACAATATAATCATTGACAAACAAAGGCAAATTGTTTTAATAGACCAGTTGGTCTAAAAAGGACAATTCTATGAAAAAAATATTAGTTGCTGGAGCCTCTGGATATCTTGGTAAGCATATTGTTAAAACTCTTAAAGCAAGGGGTTATTGGGTGCGGGTCTTAGTCAGAGGCAAAAACCAAAAAATCAACTTTAAAGGCATTGTAGATGACATTTATGTCGGTCAAGCAACTCAAATCAACACTCTATCTAACATAATGGATGACATTGATATTGTTATATCAACATTAGGCATCACCCGTCAGCAAGATGGAATGACTTATATGGATGTCGACTATAACGCCAATCTAAACCTTTTAAAATTGGCCGAAACTGCAACAATAGACCGGTTCTTATACGTATCCGTCTTAAATGCCGAGCTTTTCCCGGAGTTGAAGATTATTCAGGCCAAGGAGCGCTTTGTAACTGCTTTACAAGCTTCAAACTTAGAGCATATCATTATCCGGCCAAATGGCTTTTATTCAGACATGTTGGAGATATTAAACATGGCTAAATCAGGTCGCGGGTGGATTATTGGTGATGGCAAAACCAAAGTTTCACCAATTTCAGGGCAAGATCTCGCAAAAGTTTGCGTTACCAGCCTAAAAAATGATCAGCAAGAATATAAAGTTGGCGGCCCCCAAACCTTTACATTGAGAGAGCTATATGAATTGGCATTCAGTTTGCTAAATAAACCAGTTAAAATATCATCCATTCCAAGTTTATTAGTTCCACCAACCCTATTTTTAATGCGCAAATTCACCTCATCAAAATTCTACGGGCCAATAGAGTTTTTCCTAACTGCTATGACCATGAAAGACATGCCACAAGGCACATTAACAGGAACCGATAATTTATCTGATTTCTATAAAGCAGCCATTAACAGTGATATAAATTAGCTTTTCGCTGCAAATTCAACAAATTATTACCATCAGCTATGATACATATTCATCATCCTCGCCAATTTTAGTTTAAGTCAACATTTTCAGAATTTCAGTTCTTCCAATGATTTTTTAACTGACTTTTTTTCATCGCTACAAACCCTTGTTTTCAGTGGCGCGGCTGGTCAATAAGTTAAGAGAGCTTTTCGAGCTCTGCTTAAAAAGTGAAAACTTTACGAACAACCTTAAAATCTGTAGTCGATGAGCTTTTATTCCTGCCCTAGAGCGCAGGCGAAACTGTTCTACCCATAAAATGGGCCTTAACAGCAAGGCGTATACCCCCCCTCGTGGTGCGCTAATATATGATACCGTGTTAACTTTTTGTTTCATAAACGAATTTGCAACATAGTTATCAGGCATCGTACAGGCATCAATCAATTCAAATTTATGATGATCCAACATATATTTAAGCGCATAATGCATCAACATTACACCTGGAGAAGCAAAGCCAAATCGTTCCAAATAAGTGGTTTTTTGGCAACGTGCAATTAGCTTGTCATTGGTTTTTTCAACCATAATATACAGGCTTGCAATCACCTGATCATCCAGAATAATTTCAAATGTAACAAGTTTCTGATTGTTAAACCATGCCAAAGCACAGTCTTTAAAATATGTCTTCGAAGCTTTATTGCTTAGATATGAGCTTCCTTTATCACCCTTCCAGCCATAATTTTCAATATATAAAAAATTATTAATCCACGCTTTTTGCATGTCTAAATCTGGGTTTTTATGCAAACTATTTAATACTCTAAAATGACAATCACCAATTTTATCAAGTTTTTTCTTCATCTTATTAAGTCTAGAGCGGCGTTTTGAGCTGATCGACTTTCGGTAATATGCCTCACCATCAAGATCAGTAATAATGGCAGCAGAGCTAAACTGCTCAACAATTAGCGTCTTTTGAGAAAGCTTAGAAAAATTAGCAGCTAATTCTTGTTGCATTCCTTCATCTGTAATCAAATTGAACATAATAAATGCTTTTTGTTCCTGCATCCATTCAGAAAAATACTCCAAAACTTCAAAACTATAGCTTTCATCTATAATCGGATCGCCGACAAAATTAAATATATCTACCCAATTTTGATAAATCCTAAATGGAAAAAAAGCATCAATCTTGGCTTTCTCATATGGTATCAACCCAACTAACTTAGAGTTTTTAAACAACAATATAACTTTTACATCCGCTAATTTTTTCGCACCATACCCATTTATGTAGGCATTAACTCGGTCAGCATTATATCCAAAGCTTGCCAATTTAGCGCGGCTTGACAACTCTAAAATATCTGCCGAAAATAAATTATAAGCATCAACAATATTGCAAACCTGCATATCCATAACAAATCCCATCAATTTTATTGGCAAAAAGGCCTGTATTATCGGAGTAGGCTTACATTTATTTGCAAATATTTGTAATTTCATGAGTCAAAAGTTGCCAAAAGATTAAGAATTGGTTAACCCTTAACCATCAGAAACGGTGTTTTTATCCCTTTAGTCTAATAATCAGAAAATCATGTTTAAACCTTAGTTCAACAAACATGGTTAATATTAACTATGAAAACACCCAAACAAATATGAGCGAAAAATCATTTTAAAACTGAATGCTTGAATAGTAAAAAATACCCCCCATATTAAGCCTGTAACAGCGAAGGAAATAAAATGACAAGCTCATTAAACAAGCGTCACAGCAATAACTGGCGCAGCTCAAACATTGGTATCATGTTAATCGGCCTGCTCATTATAATGCCATTTGGTTTGGTGCTATTGGCAATGTTAACCTTTGGTAAAAGTATCAATCTCGCAGCCATGTTTAAGGATTTTTGGAGCCGCATTACCAATGGCCCTGACTTTGAACAACCAGCATTATGGGGCAATGGCACCACAAAATATAACCATAAAAACCAAGCATATAACCAATATCGCCGCCAACAAGACGCCGAATTTAATGCCAAACAATCCGCCGCAAAGGCGCAATTAGCTGACGAGCAATATGCATTTGAGCAATATATAAAGGCCAAAAAGCTGAACGAAAACAAAGCTGAGTTCGAAAAGTTTCAACAGTCTATATAAGTTTATTCTTCTGCAAGCTCTTGCAATATGCTAAGCGCCATATCTGCACGCTTTTCATCGATAAATAAATGATCATGGTAAAAACCCGCAACCGAGTTAACACCCATTTCATATTTACTCAAATGGGTGGCGATTTTAGCAATAAAACCAACTGCTTCAAGGGACGAATGCACATTAAGTGTAATCATTCGGCACGGAAACTCATAATCAATTCCCGCCATTTTAGCTGCTTCTAAAGTCAATATGAGTGTTGTCGCTTCAACTTCGTGAAACACCATCAAGGCATTAACAGATTTTACCAGCTCCTGATCATTACTTTTAGAAAAAACATAAACATCCCGCCGCAATTCTGGCTGCATCGTTTTAATCAGTTTGTCTAAATCCATGCCACCAGACATAAATATTCCTTAAAAATCATCATCAAATGAAATATTTCGGTCAGATGGCCGTTTATATTCAGTCACCCGTTTTTCAAAAAAGTTGGTAACATTCTCAACATCAAGTGCCCGCATAAAATCAAAAGGGTTTTCAGTATTAAACACACGATCAAAACCAAACAAGTCAGCAATACGATCCGCAACCGCTTCAATATACTGTGTCATCATGTCTTTATTCATGCCTATCAAATCAACAGGCAAAGCATCTTCAACAAATTCTTGCTCAAACTCCACTGCCTCACACACAATTTCTTCAAACTGTGCTTGGCTAACACTACTATCAATTAAATCTAAGGAATGAATATCATTATCCGTCAGAGTACCCGCTTTAAATTTATCGTTAAGTGTATGATACATCAAGGCCGAAAAGCTAAAATGCATGCCTTCATCACGGGCGATCCAGTCATTAGAGGTCGAAAGGCCAGGCATTAACCCACGCTTTCGAAAATAGTAAATTGCGCAAAAACTACCTGCAAAAAACAACCCCTCTACCAAACCAAATCCGATCAACCGCATCAGTAAATTTTGGTCACCATTTAGCCATTTAGTAACCCATTGGGCTTTCTTATTAATGCATGGAATATTATCAATCGCTTCAAACAACTTATCTTTTTCAACGGGGTCTGTCACGTAAGTTTCAATTTGTAACGCATAAACTTCGGCATGAATACTCTCATTTAGCATTTGCATGGTAATGAAACAGCGCGCTTCAGGAATTAGAATTTCTTTATAAAAACGCGATGCTAGATTCTCATTTATCATCGCTTCGCTATTGGCAAAAAACGCCAATACATGGTTGATAAAATGCTTTTCACCTTCGCTAAGTTTCTCAAGGTCACGCAAGTCTTCCTGAAACGACACCTCCTCAGGTGTCCAAAAAGACTGAACATGCAGTTTATAACGGTCCCATATTTCAGTATATTGAATTGGGAAAATAGACGTCACGCCTTTAGAGATCATTAAACTTAGCCTTTTATTTATAAAAATGCTCAGAATTTAACTAAAACCCTGAGCAATATTATCATGTTATGCCGAACAAACCACACAAATATCATCCGTGCATTCTACTTCAACCTGAGCGTTCACCTGCTTGTCAGCACGCTCGCTTGAAACGGTAACTTTTACATTTGAGCTAGCTGGTTTTGAACGCAAATAATACATACCAGTTTTCAAGCCCGATTTCCAAGCATAAAAATGCATACTATTCACTTGTCCAAAACTAGCATCCTCAAGCCATAAATTCATCGATTGTGACTGGTCAATAAATGGTGCACGTTCTGCCGCCATATTGATAATCACTTTTTGCTTAATTTCCCATACTGTTTTATAGGTCTCTTTAAGCGCCGTTGAAATTTCTGGAATATTTTGCACGCTGCCATTCTCAAGAATAATTTTATCGCGCATTTCCTTATTCCATAGGTCTAATTTAGCAAGATCTTTGACCAAATAACGGTTAATCACCATAAACTCGCCCGACAAAGTTTGGCGCTTATAAAGATTGGATGTTTGTGCTTGGAAAGTTTCAGTATTGCCCAAAATAATCCCAGTTGAAGCCGTTGGCATACACGCCGTAAGCAGACTATTACGCACACCATATTTAGCAACTTCTTCGCGTAGGCTATCCCAGTCCCACATTAAATCGCCTTTATGACCTTGCCCTAATTTCGCCCACATATCAAACTGGAACTCACCCTTACTCATTGGTGAGCCATCATAGGTTTTATAGCTACCATCTTGTTTTGCAGCATCTTTTGAGGCTGTAACGGCGGCGAAATAAATAGTTTCAAACGCTTTTTTATTAATGTCCGCCGCTTGTTCACTGTCATAGGCAATGCCCATTTTAAAGTAAACGTCAGCCAAACCTTGCATGCCAAGACCAATCGGGCGGTGCTTATTGTTTGAAAGCTCTGTTTTACCCGTTGGGTAATAATTCACATCAATCACATTATTTAAGTTTAGCGTCGCCATATAGGCCACATCATACAGCGCTTGATAGTCGAAACTCTTATCTTCTTGCACAAATTTAGGCAAGGCGATGGATGCTAAATTACAGACCGCCGTTTCATCTTTGGAGGAATATTCAGCAATTTCAGCACAAAGGTTTGACGATTTAATCGTGCCCAAGTTTTTCTGATTGGACTTTTCATTCATCGCGTCTTTATAGCACATATATGGCTGACCAGTTTCGATCTGCGATTCAATAATTTTACTCATAATGTCGCGAGCCATAACCGTTTTTAAACCACGACCTTCCGCTTCATATTGAAGGTATAGCTTTTCAAATTCAGCACCATAAGTATCTGATAAGTTGGGGCACGTATCTTCTGACATCAATGTCCACTTTTCATCATTTTGAACCCGTTGCATAAACAAATCAGGAATCCACAATGCTAAAAATAAATCACGAGTTCTAAATTCTTCAGCACCCGTATTTTTACGCAATTCCAAAAATGCTTCAATATCACCATGCCAAGGTTCAAGATAAACTGCAGCAACACCCTTGCGCTTGCCGCCCCCTTGATCCACCGCTCGAACCGTCTCATTTAAAACTTTCAAGAAAGGTACAAGACCGTTTGATTTGCCACCTGTAGAATTTATTCGCGCACCATTGGCACGAATATTATGGGCATGCAAACCAATGCCGCCAGCGGTTTTAGAGATTAAAGCACTGTCTTTCATCGTATTGAAAATACCTTCAATCGAATCGTCTTCCATTGCAATCAAAAAGCATGATGACAATTGCTGCAGGTTGGTGCCAGAATTAAACAAAGTTGGCGTTGCATGGGTATAATAACCTTGCGAAAGCATGTCATACGTTGTTTTAACCCGCTTTGCGTCAAATTCATCACCTGCAACCGTCAGCGCACAACGCATCCATAAATCCTGTGGGCGCTCAACGACTTTATCGTCTACCCGTAAAAAATATGCCCGTAATAAGGTGGTTAGCGCAAAATAATCAAAACTATAATCCAAGTCATAATTGATAATTTCTTCAATCGCTTCAATATTATTCATCACTTTATTATAATGATGCTCATTGACCATATTGGCCTTAAATAACATTTCAGTAGCATGGCGAATACCACCAGTTTCTTTGTGTAAACCATCAGCCTTTATCCGCCCAGCAATGATTGCATAATCAGGGTGATCAGCGGTCAAAGATGCAGCCGTTTCAGATAAAAAATTATCAATTTCAGTGGTGGTAATGTCATTATGCAAACCCGCAACCGCACTTTGTGAAACCATAATCGGATCGACATTTAAATCAGCTGCTAAAACCGCCACACGATTGGTAATTTTATTTAAAGAAACCGTCTGTTTTTCACCATTTCTTTTAACCACCATCATTTGTGACAAACGGCCCTCATGGTTAGAGACAATTTGCTCAACTTGCGCCCGTTGATTAGCACGATCTTTACGATAAATAATAAAGTTTTTAGCGACATTATAAAATTCAGCCCGCATTAAAGTTAGCTCAATTTGATCTTGAACTGTTTCTTGATGCACAACTTCAAAGCTCTCAACCCGCCTCATTATCGCAATAATTGCGGTTTTTGTAAGCTCAGTAGAAAGGTCATAAATATTATTATCAGCAACTTCTAGATCGGTGGTTGCCATCATCGCTTTATGGATCGCGTCAAAAATTGGCGCGGGCGAAAAAGCCTCTTTATCGCCAGATCTTTTCTCAAGTTGAACCCCTTCAGGCACAGTATTATTGATCTGCTCTAGCGAGTTTTCTGCCAAAACTATCTTTTTCAGTCTAACCATTTTTGCCTCTTAAATTTCTTTTCAACTTTTATTGCCGCAGTAAATAAAACCATATGAAGTCATTGTTGGAGGCAACAATCAGCCAACCAAGCCATAATCTAACAACATAATGATTTTATTATATTTTTTTAAAAATACTTTTATATATAATATTTTAAATCAGATATTTCTCCTAGTATGGTTGTTATTTGCACTGCGTTTTCACCGTTATAATCAGCTTCCCACCAATGACCTGAATTCATAAAGCCTATTTTTTTAGTGTTGGGTACAAATTGCAAACCATATTCACTACCTGGCATTGAGGTTATTTGTGTTGCTTCTCCACCAGTCACAGGAATCATAAATAAATCTCTATTTCCTTTG
>JADGDI010000085.1 GCA_016744975.1 Hyphomicrobiales bacterium
GCCATGATAAGGCAAAAATATCCGATGATTTTATAGCGTCAGTTAACAATCAAGAAGATGGCAATCTAATTTTAGTTACCGCGATTAACCCAACCCCAGCTGGCGAAGGTAAAACCACTACCAGTGTTGGTTTAAGTGATGGACTGAACTTGATTGGCAAAAAATCAACGGTTTGCTTGCGTGAACCTTCACTTGGTCCATGCTTTGGCATGAAAGGCGGAGCAGCGGGTGGCGGCTACGCCCAAGTAGTACCGATGGAAGACATAAACTTACATTTTACTGGTGATTTCCACGCCATTACATCTGCGCATAATTTGCTAAGTGCTATGCTGGATAACCATATTTACTGGGGCAATGAATTAGAGATTGATCAACGCCGCGTGGTTTGGAAACGGGTACTTGATATGAATGATCGCGCGTTACGTCAAATTACCTCATCGCTTGGTGGCATTGCCAACGGCTTCCCAAGTGAAGCTGGCTTTGATATCACCGTTGCATCAGAAATTATGGCTATTTTATGCCTTGCCAATGATTTGGATGACCTGCAAGAGCGCCTTGGCCGCATTATTGTGGCTTACACACGTAAGCGCGAACCAGTTTATTGCCGCGACATTAAAGCTGATGGCGCTATGACTGTTTTACTTAAAACGGCCATGATGCCAAACCTTGTCCAAACATTAGAAAATAACCCAGCACTTATTCATGGTGGCCCATTTGCAAATATTGCACATGGCTGTAATAGTGTTGTCGCAACTAAGACCGCATTAAAACTATCTGATTATGTCGTCACTGAAGCGGGATTTGGTGCCGACCTTGGTGCTGAAAAATTCTTGAATATCAAATGTCGAAAAGCTAATTTAAAGCCTAAAGCGGTGGTTATTGTCGCCACCATTAGAGCGCTTAAAATGAATGGCGGTATTACTGATCGCTCCATATTAGGCGAAGAGAATGTCGATGCTGTTAAAGCTGGTTGCGTTAACCTAGGCCGTCATATTGAAAATATCAAAATGTTTGGTGTGCCAGCTGTGGTTGCAATCAATCATTTTGTAACTGATACAAACGAAGAAGTTGAGGCAGTGAAATCCTATGTTGAAAGCCAAGGGTCAGAAGCTATATTGGCTACCCATTGGGCCGATGGCGGTAAGGGCTGCGCGGTACTTGCCAAACGAGTTGTTGAAATTGTTGAAGTTGGCGCTGCTCAATTTGCTCCTTTATACCCTGATGACATGTCTTTATTTGCCAAAATTGACACCATTGCCAAACGCATTTATCGTGCTGATGAAGTGCTTGCCGATCAAAAAATTCGCAACCAATTAAAAGCTTGGGAAGATCAAGGCTATGGAGATCTACCTGTCTGCATGGCTAAAACTCAATATTCCTTCTCTACAGACCCAACATTACGTGGCGCACCAACTGGCCACAGCGTACCAATTCGTGAGGTTCGACTTTCTGCTGGTGCTGGCTTTATTGTTGTGGTTACTGGGCAGATAATGACCATGCCTGGGCTGCCGCGCAAACCAAGTGCAGAAGCGATTAATCTTGACGAAAACGGTCTGGTTGTTGGCTTATTCTAGACATCGTAATGATCAATAAAAACTGCGTATAAAATATTATGGCAATGGTGGCGACATCATTGCCATTTTTAAAGTCTATTTGACAGTGTACTTAATCGACCGATATACTATCAAAAAGTAAAGAGTTCACACCAAATATGATCATAAAGTCAATTAAAAACCGTTTGTTATTGTGGGTAATCATACCCCTCTTATTGGTCAGTGCTATTGCACTTTATGATACTCAGAATTATGCGATTATAACCGCAAATGAAATTTTTGATCAAACCATGGCTGGTTCCGCCATTGCCATTGCAGAACGGGTAGTGGTAACGGACAATGGCGAGCTGGATGTTGACATACCCTATATCGCGTTAGATTTACTAACATCCGCAGCCCATGATCGAATTTTTTATCGGATCAATAAAAAGAATGGTGTTTTTATTACAGGCTATAAGAAACTTGTTGCTGATGGGGCTGTTAAAAATCAAATCTCCTATAGTCGCAATCAAGACATTCTATTTTACGATGGGCAATATCGCGGTGAAAATATTCGTTTGGCTAGGTTTAAGGGTGTGGCAATTGGTGCGGATGCAAGCCATGAGTTCGAGGTTTTACTAGCAGAAACCACACAGGCGCGAAACCTATTGACAGAAAATATTTTATTCAGCACAGGTTTGCGCCTTGCATTATTATTAGTAACTGCAATGGGCTTTGTTTGGGTAGGCATAGTCATTGGTTTAAAGCCACTGATATTGTTGCAACAGGCAATCTCAAGACGAAACCCGAATGATCTACATCCAATCACTCATATTGTACCGATGGAGGTTGAGACCTTAATTTCTGGCATTAATAACTTCATGGCGCGCTTAGCCACAAGTCTGGCTGCATTACGTAGCTTTACAGGCAATGCCGAACATCAAATTAAAACGCCATTAAGCGTAGCTAAAACCAATATTTACTTAGCGCAACAAACTAATAATATAGACAAAAAGCAATATTATTTGAATGTTGCAAATGGTGCAATCAATGATTGTGAAAGGCTGCTATCACAGCTGTTACTATTATCTAGTGTTGAAAATGAAGCTGCTGAAAAATCTAAAGTAAAATTTAATCTATTGGCGCAAATTAAACAAAATATTGCACGCGAATATCCAGTTGGTGCCCAGTTTAATATTGATTTAGGGCTAGATAATAAATTAAAAAATGATAATGCGCAAGTTATTGGCAATGCCACATTATTTGATGAGTTAATGCATAATATCATTCACAATATATTCATCCATGCTGAACATTGCAGCATAGCGACCATCTATATAAGTGAAGATTTGGAAGCATATTACGTCCGAATAGAGGATAATGGCGTCGGTGTAGCACCAAACATGCATCAAAAAATATTGTCACGATTTGGGCAAGTGGATGCAAATAAAAGCCTTGGTTCAGGGCTTGGTTTGTCCATTGCAGTGGAGATTATGCATTTATATGGCGGTGAATTAGAGCTCACAAATGCCATTGATAGCATCAATAGCTTTCATGAGAAATGTAAAGGTTTAGCGGTTCATTTGAAATTTAGAAAAATTTAACCCCTCGGATCGTTTTACAGATCAAAGGGTTAAACTCTTTGGGGACTTATTTTAACTGGATTATTTTCTATTTAGCCATATTTTTCTCAACACGATTGATAAACCAAATTGAAGCCTTTGATATTATATATGGTAAGACTAAAGTCATTGCTGCGATAACTAAAATTGTTAGTGTTAGAGGACGCTCATAAATGAATGACCAACTATCGTTGTTAATCAATAGAGCGCGACGAAGGTTGTCTTCCATCATGCCGCCTAGAATATAGCCAAGTAACATCGGCGCTAGTGGAAAGTCCAATAATCTTAAGCCGACAGCGGCCACGGCAAACAACACCATTAAGTGAATATCAAATGTATTGAAAGACACAAAATATACACCAATAAGCGAGAAGAATAATATTAAAGGTGTCAATATAGTTGAAGGAATGGATAAAATTTTCGCAATATATGGAATAAGTGGTAGATTCAAAATCAACAATACCACATTGCCAATATACATCGAAATGATCACAGACCAAAATACGGTTGGATTATCCAAATAAAGTCTCGGGCCAGGTTGAATGCCGTAGGAAATTAGAGCGCCAAGCATAATGGCAGTTGTACCACTGCCTGGAATTCCCAAAGTAAGCAAAGGAACAAATGAGCCAGAACATGCAGCATTGTTAGCCGTTTCAGGTGCTGCAAGACCACGCACTGAGCCTGTACCAAATAATTTGCCTTTTTCTTTACCTGCTAATCGTTGTTCCATACCATATGCCAAAAAGCTGGCTATAGTCGCGCCTGCACCTGGTAATACCCCAACAAAAAATCCTAAAATTGAAGAGCGACTAATGACTGGCACCATTTCTTTTACTTCTTCTTTGCTAAGCTTCAATGAACCCAAATTACTTTGGGCGTTCATTTCCTTCACTCTATCGGCATCAGATTTTGGTCGCAACACCACCATAAGGGCTTCTGATAAAGCAAAAGCTGCCATTGCGAGTAACAAAAATGAGATGCCATCAATCAAGTCAGGTACACCCATTGTAAAACGTTGTATACCTTGAGTTTGGTCTGTACCGATAGTAGAGATCATTAGTCCTAAAACGGTCATTAATATCGCCTTGATCACATTGCCTTTGCCAGCAAATGCAGCCACAGCGGTAAGCCCTAGAACCATTAATGCAAAATAGTCAGTCGATTGAAAGGTTAAGGATATTGAAGCCAGTGACGGCGCTGCAACCAATAACAAAACCGCGGCAATTGTACCGCCAGAAAATGATGAATATGCAGCAATTGCCAACGCTTTACCAGCATGACCTTTTTTTGCCATAGGGTAGCCGTCAAATGCGGTGGCAACAGTGCCTGCAACCCCCGGTGCATTGATCAAAATTGATGACGTGGATCCGCCAAATATTGCACCATAATAAACACCTGCCATTAGAATTAGACCTGTTGAGGGTTCAAGACCATAGGTAATTGGTATCATCAACGCGATGGCTGAAATGGGGCCAAGACCAGGCAACATGCCAATGAATGTGCCAACCATACAACCTGCTATTACCATCAATAGGTTAATTGGGGTAACTGCGGTAGTGAGGCCTTGTAAAATGCCTTCTAACATAACTTATATCCTTTATTGAACCTGTTTACTTTAACATGTCCATTAAAAATTCTGGAAGCGGCGCTACATAAACACCCAATAATTCGCTCATTAAATACCAGAAAAATAAAACCACTGGTATGGTAGAAAATATGAGAATATTTCGACGTCGTTCACCAAGGGTATATTCAGACAATATCAAAAACAAACTAGTTGATATTAAAAAGCCAACTGGACGAACACTAAAGCCATATATGAGCATTAATATGCAAATTAATACGCCATTTAGCCACTTAAAACCTGCGATATCTGGTGTCGCTTGATTTCGTGAAGTTACCAATAATATAAGCGATAATATAATGCCTAAAATACTTAAGGCTTTGGGTAATGTTTGAGCGGTAAAGGCGCTAGCGGCTTGAAAGGGTAGCAATGGGATATCATATATTAATATGCCATAGCCTATTGAGAAAGCTAGTAATATTACCGCACCGATGCGGTCATTTGTCAACATTTTGAAATCCAATCAGTTTATAGAGTTGAAGCGAGACTGCGTTAGAACCACAGCTCGCTCCAATCATATCATATAAAGTCAGATTTCTATAGGAAACCAAGCTCAGTCATTAATGTTTTCATTTCACCTTCTTGATATTCAAGGAAGTCAACAAAATCTTCACCACCATTAAAGATGTTAACCCAGCCATTACGGGCACGAACTGTTTCCCATTCTGGTGTTTCATACATGTCTTCAAGTGCAGCAACATATTCAGCTTTTTTCTCATCACTGATACCTGGAGCCGCGAAGAAACCACGCCAGTTTACAAATTCAACTGCAGCACCTTGCTCATAGCAAGTTGGTGTGTCAGGAGCTTCTGCTAAACGTTCTTTTGCAGTCACGCAAAGAATATTTACTTCACCTTGTTTTGCAAGGTCAATCGCTTCACCAAAGCCTGTAGAAAGCGCTGAAATTTCACCACTTAGCAGACCAGCCATAGCTTTACCACCAGCATCATATGGAATATATTTAACAGCTTTAGGGTCAGCACCTGCTGCTTTCATTACCATTGCAGCAACCAAATGGTCCATGCCGCCAGCAACACTTCCGCCGCCAATGGCAACAGATTTAGGGTCAGCTTTATATTTATTAGATAATGCAGTAAAGTCAGCTAAGTCTGAACCTTTATGTACTACAAATGCTGCATAATCACCAATGATGCCAGCAACAGGTGTTAAGTCGCGGAATGATTGCGGGAATACACCTTGCAATGAACGAATCACGATTGGTGTTGAGTTTACCATCAATGTCGTCTTAGCTTTATCTGCTGTTTCAATCAGATGCGCAATGGCTTTACCGCCACCGCCGCCTGACATATTTTCAAAAGATACAGACTTAACCGCACCAGCTTTTGCAAGCGCTTCACCTGTACCACGTGCAGTGCCATCCCAACCGCCACCTGGGCCACCTGGAATTAGAAAGTGAATTTCTTCAATTGGATTAGCACTAACGGCTGGCGCAAATATCATTGCTGATATTGCGGCCGAAGCTGCTAAAAAATTACGCGTCGATTTATTCATAATAATTTCCCTCATATTACGCATGCTTAAAAGCATGGTTAGTTATAAACATAGCCGCAAATTAGCGGATTAACCTATGCTACCTTCAATCATAAGCATAAAACTGACATAAAGCTGTCAGCTTTTATTTTTGCGATGAGGGCGGAAATAATTTATTTTTGGTTTAACATTTCATTCCATTTTCGGATTAATTTTTGGCGCTTAAGCTGATCTTGAAACACAACCAAGCCTGGGCCAATGCGAATATGACGATATTTGGAAGAACCGCGAGTTTCTTCCAGTGATAACATGTTTATCTGTTGTTTGAGCAGTTTTTGCCCGGTTTCTGACGCCAAGAATTGTAAAAATGACGTTCCGAGCTCCGGTTGTTTGGCAAACCGTGGTACCAGTGCAAGGCGAGACATTGTGATTGTATAATCCTTAGGCTCAATAATGCCGATGTCTGGATTAGCTTTGGCATAGGTTTTGGCGTAAGAGCCTAAAATATTATAACCCAATATAAAACGGCCATCAGCAACCCTTTGTAAAATAGCACTGGAGCTAGAATATAGGCGCACTCCTGCACTGCCCATAGCGTTTATCAGCTGCCAAATATTTTTATTATACTGTTGGTCTTGGGCAATAAAAAACATACCCAAGCCCGATCGTTCAATGTCATAAGTAGCTACTTTGTTGTAAATCTGATGACTATTTTTATCAATAAATCTGGTCAAATCTTCATGAGATTGTGGTGGAGTTTTTCTGTCAAACCATTGTTTATTATATATTATTACGGCTGGTTCATTGGTTAAACCAAATACCATTTGTCGCCATTTGGCGTAAGCAGGTAAAACTGAGCCTGCTAAAGACGAAACTTTCATGGCATAACCATCATTAGCCAGTTTCATTTGCAAATCCATCGCGCTTGAAAATATAAAGTCAGCTGTAGCGCCGCTTTCATCGCTTTCATTGATGACTTTTTCAAAAATATCAGAGGACTGCAAATCATGATATTCCACCTCGATTTCTGGGTGTATTTGTTGATATCCTGTTATAATATCACCAACAAAATCGGCATCCAAAGAAGAATAAATCACCAAACGTTTGATAATACTATCTGGGTTTTTCGCATTAAAAACATCGACTGCATAAGTACCATTATATAAAGTCAAAAATATCAACATTATCGATGAAAATGTTAAAAACCGCATATACAATACTCTCTGTATTTATTTAGGTTGTTGGAAGTTTTCTATAATAACCTAAAACATAACTTCACAAAATTCAATTCTTGTGTTTATGATTATTGAAATTTGGAGCGATTAAATGCGTTTGTTGCTAGTAGAAGACAATTTAAAGCTTGGACAAGCTTGCAAGATCTTGTTCGAAGAAGCCCAATATGCTGTTGATTGGGTTCAAAATGGTGATTTAGCACTAGCAGCATTGGCGACTGAAAAATTTGACTTAGTGATTCTCGACTTATCTTTACCTGATATGGATGGTATTGATGTTTTAAAGGAGATTCGCAATAAAAACTTATCTAGCGCAGTAATGATTTTGTCCGCAAGAGGTAGTTTGAGCGATCGGGTGAGCGGGTTAGATTTTGGTGCCGATGACTATATGACCAAACCATTTGACATTGAAGAGTTGTTAGCAAGGGCTAGGATGCTCATTCGCCGAGCACATGGCAAAAAATCTATCTTATTAGAATTTGAAAACCTGAGTATGGATTTGAAAAAATTTATTGCTTATGCAAATGGTGAAAAACTTGACTTAACCGCCCGTGAATTTGCCTTATTGCGAGTATTTTGTACAAAAAGTGATATTGTTTTATCCAAGGAGCAGATCGCTCAAAGCCTTACTTCATTTAATGAAGATATAAGCCCCAATGCCATTGAGCAAACCATTTCAAGATTGCGTAAAAAGTTGCTTTTTTGTAATGTTAAAATTCAATCAGCCCGTGGTCTTGGTTATATTTTAATGACCACCGCAAAATAATAACATCTATATACTGTAACTCAGAATAGCGCGTAAGGATTGAAGCATTCCCTACGCATCTATTATTTAATATTAAATGCTCTATGTTGTTGTTTTAAGCACATCAGCAGTGACTTCAAACATATGGTCAATTTGTTGCTTATTAACAATAAGTGGTGGTGAAAATGCCAAAACATCACCTGCTATTCTGAGCATCACTCCTTTATTCCAAGCAGCCTTCATAACATCCATTGCACGGGCACCTGGTGCACCGTCACGAGATTTAAGTTCAACGGCAGCCACAAGACCAATGGTCCTAATGTCATTAATATGGTTTGAGCCTTTAAGTGCATGAGCAGCATCTGCCAAATAGCCTGACATTTCTTGAGCATTTTTAAACATATCATCTTCTTGATAGGCATCAAGCGCTGCAAGAGCTGCTGCCGAAGCTAGTGGATGGCCAGAATAGGTATAACCATGGAAAAGCTCAATCGGCGAGTCGGCATTGTCAACCATCTGGTTATAAATTTCATCCTTCACAGCAACACCGCCCATTGGCACCACTGCACTGGTTAAGCCTTTAGCAAATGTGATTATATCTGGCTCAACATCAAAATATTCAGAAGCTGTCATCGTTCCCAAACGGCCAAATGCTGTAATCACTTCATCAAAAATTAGCAAAATATCATGTTTATCACAGATAGCGCGCAAACGCTTTAAATAACCTTTTGGCGGTGGCAATACGCCAGTAGAACCCGCAAATGGCTCAACAATCACTGCGGCAATGCTGGAGGCATCATGCAAAGCAACCAAGCGTTCTAAATCATCGGCTAGCTCAACACCATGCTCCACCTCGCCACGCGTAAAGCTATTTTTAGCGGGGTTATGAGTATGTGCAATATGGTCAACACCAGTAAGCAATGAGCCGAAATACATGCGATTTTTAACAATACCTCCAACAGAAATACCGCCAAAACCAACACCATGATAACCACGTTCACGGCCTATTAAACGGGTTTTAGTACCCTTACCGCGCGAACGTTGGTAAGCCAATGCAATTTTTAATGCCGAGTCAACCGCTTCAGAACCTGAATTGGTATAAAAGAAATGATTAAGGTTTTTGGGAAAAGCAAGCGCCAAACGGTTGGATAATTCAAAAGTTGCAGGATGTCCAAAATGAAAGGTCGGCGCAAAATCTAATGTCTTAACCGCATTGCTCACTGCTTCAACAATTTTTGGGTGGGCATGGCCTGCATTGACACACCAGAGACCTGCAGTTGCGTCTAAAATATCACGTCCGTCACTGCTTTTATAATACATGCCCTCGGCCGAAACAATCATCCTTGGATCGGCTTTAAAATCTTTATTGGCAGTGAATGGCATCCAAAAGTTTTCTAAATCATTTGGTCTCATGTTGCACCTCTATAATGGGTTTATGTTAACGGTATATTTTAAAACTATGCTGCCAAAAACTCTTTTATCAAAGGTACAGATTACATAATTAGGATGGCACAGATGATAATATTTTAGCTAGGGTTTTCATTTTTGCACACAAATAGTCTTAAGAAAAAAAGCCTCTAGACTTTTGATATTCGGCACGATACCTTCATCTAAAAAGCAAATGTTAGGCAATGTTTATGACACAGTTGAAACCTGGAAAGTTAAACCTTATCAGCGATATAGAAGGTTTAAAGGTTGGGAACACCTCCAATCAAAAAATTAAAACTGGTGTCACAGCCTTGGTATGTGACCAGACCACTATTGCTAGTGTTTATATTATGGGCGGCGCACCTGGCACCGTTGACACTGCAATATTAGAGCCTGAAAATATTGTAGAAAAAATTGATGCGATCATGCTTTCTGGTGGCTCAGCCTTTGGGCTTGAAAGCGCTTCTGGTGCGCAAGCTGCATTACGTGAAATGGGTCGTGGCTTTGTTATAGGCGATCAAAAAGTACCACTCGTTCCCTCGGCAATATTGTTCGATTTAATCAATGGTGGTAATAAAAATTGGGGTAAATTCTCCCCTTATCGAGACTTAGGCTATAAGGCGGTATTAAATGCCAAAAGAGAATTTGAACTTGGCTCAGTTGGCGCAGGAACAGGTGCGCTTTGTGCTAATGTTAAAGGTGGTTTGGGTAGTGCATCTAGTGTAATTACATTTGAAGATGGTAAACAAGTCACTATTGGAGCGTTGGTTGCGGTTAACCCGCTTGGCACGCCTATTGTTGGTACAAGCAACCAATTTTGGGCTGCACCATTTGAAGAAAATAATGAATATGGCGGTTTGGGTAGCCCCACACCCTTTTCTAAAGATGCTAAAAACTTACGCATTAAGGGCCGTGAAGACCTGCAATCT
>JADGDI010000086.1 GCA_016744975.1 Hyphomicrobiales bacterium
TTGCTGAGCAGTTTGAAAAATATACTAAAGAAAGTAGTTTTCAGGAAGAATTTGCCTATTACCTGAAGAACTTTGTGGGTAGGCCTTCGCCACTCTATTATGCTCATAGATTAAGTCAACATATTGGATCTAAAGTTTACTTGAAAAGGGAGGATTTAAACCATACAGGCTCTCATAAAATCAACAATTGTTTGGGGCAAATATTGCTCGCAAAACGCATGGGTGCAAAACGTATCATTGCCGAAACAGGTGCTGGCCAACATGGTGTTGCAGCTGCAACCGTGGCTGCTAGGTTTGGCTTGCCTTGCACTGTTTATATGGGCGCAAAAGATATTGAACGGCAAAAACCCAATGTGTTTAGAATGCGGCTTTTAGGTGCAAAAATTGTTGCCGTTACCCAAGGGGCTGGCACATTAAAAGACGCGATGAATGAAGCATTGCGCGACTGGGTTGCCAATGTTGAAGATACGTTTTATATCATTGGCACGGCAGCAGGACCACACCCCTACCCCGCTATGGTGCGTGATTTTCAAAGCATTATCGGCATTGAAGCCAAAGCTCAAATACAAGAAGAAGAAGGCCGACTGCCAGATGCCGTGGTCGCCTGTATCGGTGGCGGCTCAAATGCCATTGGCTTATTTCATCCATTTCTTGATGATGAAACGGTTAAAATATACGGCGTTGAGGCAGGTGGCAAAGGGCTTGACACGGATGAGCATTGCGCATCTCTAGCAGGCGGTGAAGCGGGCGTTTTACACGGCAATCGCACCTATTTATTGCAAGATGATGATGGACAAATCATTGAAGGCCATTCCATATCAGCAGGCCTTGACTACCCAGGAATTGGCCCTGAACATAGTTGGCTTAAGGAAATTGGGCGGGTCAATTATGTCAATGCGACAGACAAAGAAGCACTTAAGGCTTTTGAGCTTTGCACCCGTATGGAAGGCATTATCCCGGCGCTTGAACCAAGCCATGCTCTAGCTTATGTAGAAAAATTAGCACCTAGCATGGATAAAGACCAAATCATTGTAATGAATCTTTGTGGCCGTGGTGATAAAGACGTTTTTGCAGTTGCCGAACATCTTGGCCACGAAATTTAGATTGAGGATTTATTAATGACAAATTTCACCACCCGCCTTGATGCAAAGTTTAAACAATGCAAACAAGAAGGTCGCGCAGCACTTAACTGCTTTGTAGCTGCTGGCGATCCCAATTATGAAGACAGCTTAAAGATTTTAAAAACCGTGGTTGCAGCTGGCGCTGACGTCATAGAATTTGGCATGCCATTTTCCGACCCTGCTGCTGAAGGCCCCACCATTCAACTTGCCCATCAACGCTCTCTTGCTAGCGGCCAAACTTTGCTTAAAACCATTCAATTGGTTGCTGAATTTCGTAAGGGTGACCAAGACACTCCGATTATTTTAATGGGTTATTATAACCCCATCTATCATATGGGTTGTGATAAGTTTTTAGACCTCGCAAAGCAAGCAGGGGTTGACGGTTTGATTATTGTTGATTTACCGCCAGAAGCTGATGATGAGTTATGCTTGCCTGCCATTGAGAATGGTATTAATTTTATTCGACTTGCAACACCTACAACCGATGCAAAGCGTCTACCAAAAGTATTACAAAATACTAGCGGTTTTCTATATTATGTGTCCATTAATGGTATTACTGGCACAGCCACGCCCGAATTTAATAGTGTCGAGAATGCCATTAAATCCATCGCACAGTCTACTGATTTGCCGATAGCGGTAGGTTTTGGTATTAAAACAGCTGCACAAGCTGCCGCTGTCGCTAAATTTGCCGATGGCGTGGTAGTTGGTTCAGCTTTGGTTAATATTATACCTGATACGGTTGATGAGAATGGCCATGCAACTGACAAAACGTTTGAACAATTGACAAAATTAACCAAGTCATTAAAACAAGCAATTGTTGAGGCGCGTTAAACCTGTTAAAGTGAAGTATAGAAAAGTATTAGGAGTAGAATAGTGAATTGGATAAAAAATGTCGTAAGACCGCGTATTCAAGGTATGCTTGCTAAAAAAGAAGCCCCTGATAATTTATGGATCACGTGCCCCAAATCTGGCGCTATGGTGTTTCATCGTGATGTTGAAGCCAATCAATTTGTTATTCCTGAATCTGAGCATCATATGCGAATTGGTGCTAAAAAACGCTTTGAAATTTGGTTTGATGATGCAAGTTATGAGCCAATTGAGGTGCCTGACGTGCCGCTTGACCCGCTTAAGTTCCGCGACGAAAAACGTTATATTGACCGCCTTAAAGCATCTAAAGTTAAAACTGGTAATAAAGACAGTGTTGAGTTGGCCGTTGGTAAAGTGAACTCTTTAGAGCTGGTAACTGCCGTGCAAGATTTTGGTTTTATGGGCGGCTCATTAGGCATGGCGGCTGGTGAAGCTGTCATTGTTGGTATTGAAGAAGCTATTAAGCGCCATACGGGCTTTGTATTATTTGCATCATCTGGCGGGGCGCGCATGCAAGAAGGTATATTGTCATTAATGCAAATGCCGCGCACCACCGTTGCTGTACAAAAAATTCGCCAAGCAGGCCTGCCTTATATTGTTATCTTAACTGACCCAACCACTGGTGGCGTCACGGCATCTTATGCCATGTTAGGCGATGTGCATATTGCTGAACCTGATGCATTAATCTGTTTTGCAGGGCCTCGAGTAATTGAGCAAACCATTCGCGAGAAATTGCCTGAAGGTTTCCAAAAGTCTGATTATTTATTTGAGCATGGTATGGTTGATATGGTTGTGCACCGTCATAAATTGCGTGACACGGTTAGTAAATTAGCTTCAATGTTTATGAATAAGTCTAATGATGAAATGCCCATAACCAATGAAGATGAAACAGCACAAGCGTCTGAATCTACTGAAGTTTTTGTGACTGAAGAAACTTCTTAAGTGGCAATATAGCATGTTAGATAGTGATAAAATTTTAGCGGGCATGCATCAATTGCACCCTAAATTGATCGATCTTTCGCTTGATCGGCTGGTCAAGTTGTTGGATAAGTTGGGCAACCCGCAAGACAAGCTACCGCCCATCATTCATATTGCAGGCACCAATGGCAAAGGCTCGACTTTGGCCATGCTGCGCTCCATTTTACAAAGCCATAACAAGCGGGTTCATGCTTATAGCTCACCGCATTTGGTACGCTTTCATGAACGGATAAGTTTAGCCCATGAAGGCGGGAAAAGTGCTGATATCAGTGAGCCGTATTTGGTTGAGATTTTGAATGAAGTTAATCGCGTCAATGCGGGCGAAGCCATTACATTTTTTGAAATGACAACAGCAGTTGGTTTGCTGGCTTTTTCACGAATTGAAGCTGATTTTTTGATTTTGGAAGTTGGACTTGGCGGAAGGTTTGACGCAACCAATGTTATGAGCCATGTTGCTTTATCTATTATCACCCCAGTAAGCATTGATCATACCCAATTTTTAGGTAATAAATTAACGGATATCGCTTTTGAAAAAGCAGGTATTATAAAAAAAGATTGCCCGGTGATTGTGGCGGCACAATCCGCTGAGGCATTTGATGTTATAGAAAAGGTTGCGCAAGATATTGATGCGCCGATGACTGCATATGGGGTTGAATTTCAATCTTATCAAGAACGGGATAGATTAATATACCAAAATTTGTCTGGTTTATATGATTTGCCATTGCCTAGGCTACAAGGCGCACATCAGATCCAAAATGCCAGCGTTGCTATTGCTGCCGCTGAGTTTTTATTAGCAGAACAGTTGAATGAGCAAATGCTTGCAGAAGGTATTAAACAAGCCAGTTGGCCAGCTAGGTTTGAGCAAATAGCCTCAACGGCACTTAACCTACTTGCTCCAAAACATGCAGAAATTTGGTTGGATGGCGGACATAATGCTGCGGGGGGTATTGCGCTTGCTCAGCATTTATCAAAAATACAAGCAGCCAACCCACGGCCATTATTTATGATAATTGGCATGATGAATAGTAAAGAAGCCGGCGCATTTTTAAAGCCATTTGCCAAACTTGAACCCATGGCTTTTTGCATGCCGATAGAGGGTGAAGAGAATAGCTTTTCTGCTAAAGCATTACAACAAATGGCAACCAAAGTTGGCATTAAAAGCGTTACATCTGATGACTTTATAAGCGCATTTGCTGAAATTAGCGCATTAGCCAAAACACCAATACGGGTTTTAATTTGCGGCTCGCTTTACCAAGCAGGCAATGTGTTATCCTATATTGAAGCACATAAAAAAACCGCCGATGCTTACATCGACGGTTAAAATTATACAATAATATATGCTTAAGCGTTTTCTTCAATCCACTCAGCAATTTTTGATTTTGGCAATGCACCAACTTTGGTTGCTGCAAGTTCGCCATCTTTAAAAATGAGTAATGTTGGAATCCCACGCACACCAAATTGTGTTGGCGTATTTGGATTCTCATCAATATTAACTTTTGCGATGGTCACTTTATCACCAAGCTCTACTGACAATTCTTCAAGAGCAGGGCCGATTTGTTTACAAGGGCCACACCATTCCGCCCAAAAATCAACAATTACAGTTTTGCCAGATTTAATTACATCGGCTTCAAAACTATTGTCTGTAACTTTTACAGTTGCCATGATTTTTCCTTTTCAAATTATCATTTATCTGAACAGTAAAAATAAGCACGCTTAGGCAATTCGTCAAGCGTTAAGATCAATATAAAATAGTTTTATTCAAAGATTTCCGCGTAAATGCTATCTAACTTTGCGTCATCAATTCGCATCAAATGGCTATTATAGGTCCATAAAAGCGCAGCCTCAATCTTGTGGTCGGGGTAAGTTTGGCGCAATATGGCTCGATAAGCTGCCATTTGACCCAAATATTGCTTACTTACCAATTCAACTTTATTAGGTGGTGGGCGATTTGATTTATAGTCTAAAATTAATATTTTATTGTCCTGTATATAGAGGCGGTCAATCTGGCCGGAAATTAGTTTTTGCCTGCCTAAATGTTCAATTTTACCGACAATTGACACTTCTGATTGGGCGTTTGAACTGAATAATTTTGAAAATCTTATATCTTGCATTATTTTAACCACTTCGGCTTTAATTTCAGACAGAGTTTTGCTGTCAAATTGATCCGTAAAGCGCTGTAAATATCTGTCTATCGCTATGTTTTGTTGATCTTTATCTATTTTCGGCACGTTTTCTAGTAGTTTGTGGATGATATTTCCACGTAAAAAGCGATTTTGATTATCCTCTGCCAACAAGGGAGAAATGCGAATATTCGATGGTTCAAAAATTTTATCTTGCGTGTCTTCAAGTAAAGTTGAAGGGCTGTAAATTGTATCACGTTGTTTAATGGCTTTGATGGTTTGTTTTGCCCAGCTTGGTAAGTTGGATTTTTGCTTTGACTGATCGACATTTTGAGTGGATTTCTCTAGCTCGCCTTCAGCCTCAAAGCGCAAAACCATTTCTCCATTAATATCCTCAACCTCCTCAGCCCATCCCAGCATCGCTTGCTTGACGAGCTGATACCAGTTAAAATATTCCGCATCATCTGATGCTGGTTTTTTACTATAACCTGCAACATATAGCTCGTCACCCGCTCGGGTCATGGCGACATAAAGCAGCCGATGATATTCCTCAATTTCTTTAATATAATTACTGGCCTTAACCTGCTTCACTAGAGTAGGTTCAATGTCTTTATTGGGTCTCCAATAAGCAAAATCTTGGTTGCCAAATTCCGCTGCTTTATCGGCAAAGTAAAAGGCCAAATCTTCTCCTCTTGATTTTTGAGGCAGGCCACAAGTATCTGGTAATATGACAATATTTGACTCTAAGCCTTTGGCGCCATGCACTGTCATAATACGGATTTCATCTTTTTGTTGGTCAATCTCCCGTTTTAGCTCTTCATCATCACTCTCTATCCATTTTATCAAATAGCTCAAATCAGCCAAATGGGTCAATTCGAAGGTTTCAACCAAATTTAGAAACTCATCCAGCGGATCAAGTGCATCAATTCCAAGGCGAGCGATTAGTTTTTTTCGTATGCCATCATTGGCTAAAACTTGCATATAAAAGTCAAATGGCCGCAGATTTTGTGACATTTTTAGCCATTTATCTAACATTTTATAAATGGCTTGCCATTTCAGTTCATTATTATGTTTCAAACAAAGCCATAGATTCTCATCACGCCCATAGGCAAGTTCAAATAACGCATCATCATCAATGCCAATCATTGGGCTTTTAAGAATGATTGCGAGGGTTAATTCATCCTTTGGCAGTAAACAAAATTTACCTAATGAAATTAAATCTTCAACAATTAATTCATTTCGCACACGAATACGGTCAATGCCTGCAACTGGAATATTATGCTTTTTAATGGCCTTAATCAGTGCATTCACAAAGTCATTTCGTCGGCGTACTAAAATTAAAATATCACCGGGGCGGATTGATTGTTGGGTTGATTTTAGCTTGCGTTTTTGGTGTAACCATAGAGCGATTTTATCTGCAATTTTATCGGCCAATTGCCGGCTTGGGCTAATTGGACTTGCTTCATCCACCGGTGCGCGCCAAGCATTGGGAGGCTCAACCACGCTGCCTTGCTCAATTGGCCATAATTCAACGACGCCACCCACTTTTCGATTGGCAAAATGTCGGGCATTTAGTTTGCCAGATTTAATCACCTTTGCGAAATCATCATAAACGCCACTAGCGGCAGTGGCAAAGCCAAACACTCTATCTACAGCTTCTAAAACACATGGCGCGGAGCGAAAAGAAAGGCTAAGTGGAATATGTCGCCAATCCATATTGGCATGGTGAAACGCATCTTCAAATGATGCTTCTTTACGCTTAAACTCGGCTCTATCAGCGCCTTGAAACTTATAGATTGATTGTTTTTCATCACCCACCACAAACAGACTACGCGCATCTTCTCTAGCACCTTCACCAGCTGTAATTTCTTGTACCAAAGGTTCAATCACTGCCCATTGTGCGGGGCTGGTATCTTGGGCTTCATCAATCAAAATATGGTCAAGCCCGTTATCAAGCTTAAATAAGACCCACGCAGTTTGACCTTTATCATTACTCGACTTCCCATTTAGAAGGTTGGCGGTAATATTGATCAAATCATCATAATCTACCATGCTGCTGGCTTGTTTTTTTTGTAGGAATTGCCACATTATGGCATTCCCAATTTCGAATAATGCAGCTGATGCTTGGTATAGTTTAACGGCCGAAAGCGTTTCAAATTTTACTAGAGCACTGGCTTTCTCCTTCGCTAAACGGTCGCAAATGTCTGGGTTTTCCTTTAACAGATTTGCGGTAATCCATTTAGCGGATTTGGGTTGACGGGTTTTGGTTAAAAATATATCAAAATATTTATCAGCGCTAATAGAAGCGGATTCTGCAGAAATGGCCGCATTTATCGAAGTTGCAAGTTTCATATTATTGCTGCGGCCGTCTTCTTTTAAAAGTGACATTAATTTGCGTAAATCTTTAGTCGGCCAGTGTTGTTTATCGGCCAATATATCTTGATAATATGAAACGATATCTTGGCCAAGTTCATCGGCCTCTACCAATAGATCACCAATTTTAAGACTGGCTCCTAATTGCCCGATCGCATTGCCCAATGGTGCATTTTGCGCGCTTATGTCCGCAAAATCATAACCAATTAATTTTGCAATTTTGCTTCTATTTTTAATAAGTCCGCCCAGCAATTCGTCAAACTTTTGCTCGTTGACATATTGCGAAATAAGCATCATACTATTTCCAAAGTGGCCTTTAACATCCAACGCTTCATGCAATATCTTACGCTTTATAACAGTAAGCATTTCTTGTGATGTGCGCTCATCAATCACTTCAAATTGTGGCGAGATTCCCGCCTCTATTGGAAATATATGCAATATCCGTTCACAAAAGGCATGGATGGTTTGAATTTTAAGCCCGCCCGGGGTTTCTAGCGCTTGAGCAAATAGCCGCCTCGCGGTTGACAACTCATCTATTTGAAGGTCTATTCCAGCGACATCCTTCACCTCTATAATCAGCATATCATCGCCCATTACCGCCCATTGAGAAAGTGTAGAAAAAAGGCGATTCTGCATTTCTGCTGCTGCAGTTTTAGTAAAGGTCAGACATAATATTTTATGCGCAGGCGTGCCCGAAAGTAATATTCGAATGACACGTTTGACCAGTACAAATGTTTTGCCTGAACCTGCATTAGCAGACACCCATGCCGACAAGGTTGGCTCAGCTGCTGCATTTTGCAATTTGGTAGTTTGTAGTAACCGTTCCTCTGGCGAAACAAAACCTTCAAATTGTTGCTCACTCATCAATCATCCCCCTCGATCAACGCCCATTCTTTCATCCGTGAGAGTTGATCATAATCTCTAAAGCGGGCAGCGAATTCGGCTAATTCGCGTGGCTTATATGCTGTTTGGTGTATGGCAAAATCTGCAATTCGGGTTTTTAACCCTACCAGTATATCGTCAACCAACTGTTGGCTATCCAACCTTTTAAAGCTTTGCATTTTACCTGCTGGATAAGCGCCTGTTAGCTGCATATAAGCAAAATTTATGGGTAAGCTTTTATCTATTTCTATTGTTTTAAAGCCGCCATCCGCCAAGATTGCAGCCTCCAACAATAATTGTGGTGCGAAGCCTGCGCTGACTTGCTTTGGTGTGGGTGGCACCCCAGTTTTATAGTCCAAAATATCAACCTCATCAGAATAGATATCAATGCGATCTGCCCGCGCAGTTACTGTAAAAGGCTGGTTATGGTTTGTACCATAATTTGATTCAAAGCACATTTGACCTTTGATTTCTGCATAAATGGTTGGGTTATTGTTGCGCCTAACAGCCTCTTGATTCAAAAACCATTCGGCAACACGTAAAAACCTTGGCCACCAAAAAGCATATAATTCTGGCCATGAGTTTTTAATTTCAACAAAGCGATTTTCGCCAATATTTATTAATAAAGGCAAAGCATCACCGCCTATCTCCCCCTCATAGCAAAGGCTAAATTGATGCAATATATCATGAAATAATGAGCCTTTTTCTGCTGCATTTATTTCCATTTCCAACTCGTCTAAAGGTGAGATTTTAAGGATTTTTTTAACATAAATTGCGTAGGGATCGCGTATCCAAGTTTCAATATCCGTCACGCTCATTTGGCTAGGCCTCGCAGCTACAGGTGGGCGCGGTTCAGGTTTGATATTTGGCACTATTTCACTGGGGCGGTCAAGCTCCGTTGCCCAATGCTGCCATGGTGAGCTTGGGTTAAGCGCATTTGGTATGCCCAGCGCATTAAGAACCGCTTTTAGCCGCAATAACCAACGCGAGGCGACCGTGGGCGCGCCGCCAAGTTTTTCAGCCCGAGTTATATATACTTGCTTTACTGAAAATGCGGCAACAAAGTCATGCGCACTTAACCCAACGCGCCGCTCTGGAGCAGGCAGGCCAATTTCTGCCATCATTTTTCGGCTAACCCAAGCATCTGCTTGTGGTATTTGAGGCCAAACGCCTTCATTTAACCCACCCAATATCGCAACATCTAAATCTGCTAGTCGTGCTTCCATCGCACCTAATATTGCTAGGCCTGCATAAGACTGGCCTTTTGCCCGAACCATATTGCCCGAAATTATTTGTTTGAGCAAAGGTTCATATTCTTCAAGTGACACTGTGTTAAATTGCGGTTTAGATTGCAGTATTTCACTACTTAAATGCGCTAAGCCATCACCCTCATGGCTTTGCCACATTAGTGAGTTTCCTGCTTCATCCATTTGGCTTAGTTGCTCTGCAATTGCCAAATGATCGGCAAAAATGTCGGCAAAATTCCTCGATGAAGTATTTTTAAATTTGGAGAAAACATCCTCTAAGGCTTCCAATAACCGCCTTACCAACTGCCAATCATTTTGGCTAATTTCTCGCACCAACGGGTGCATATATTGGTATGTTGCATTGTCTGCAAAAATTTCATCTTGTTTCATTTGCAGATTTGCCAATAGGCCTTTAAGGTCACTCGCTGGCCTTACACCGCGAAACAAAATTAGCTCTAAGCTATAAACCGCTATTTTTAGATCTGATTTTGACATTGCCAAGCCAAACTGGCTGCTAAAATGGCTATGTTTTAACAGGCCTAGTAAAGCCGAGGGGCTGAATTTTTGTAATTTTACATTAACCACATGCATTAAGAAAATTGTGCTTGGCGTGTCGCTTAGTGGCACACCACTTGAATCATCAACATGAATATTCCAGCGTTTTAACTCATTTTGCACGCGACGAGCCAATTGTCGATCTGGCGTGATTAATGCGGCTTTCTTACCATCTTCATCGGCCTTGCGTAACATTAGCGAGATCATTACCGCTTCGCTCTGCACAGTCGCAGTTTCAACCAATTCTACGCTATTTTTAAGCATTTTTGATATCGATTCTGCATTAAATAACAGTGGCAATTTGTGCCACATATCAGACGTCGCTGTTGGGC
>JADGDI010000087.1 GCA_016744975.1 Hyphomicrobiales bacterium
AATTAAAACTATCGAAACAGAGCTTATCAATAGTAATAAATCCATAGAGAAACTAACCCTTTGGGTTCTTCGCATTGAACTCAGTTCCTTAAATGGACTATCTGATAGGGAATTACAAAAATTACAAGATTTTCTAACAAATAATAAATAAGCTAATGTTTTATATAACTAAATTAAACTTGGCAAATTATTAACATTCTGCCAACTTACTGCCAAGTTGCGAAAGTAACAAAACGGCTTTAAAATGCCCTTAAACGCCCATTTACAAGCCGTTAACACGGTATCATGCAAAATGCCGCTAAAACCCAAACAAAAAAATAACCGCTTATTTGGCGGTTTTGGTATCAAGCTAAATGTCGTTCACACATTCACAAAAACAAATTTTTATTTAACCAACTTCTTAGGGTTTCTGTACGTTTCATCCCACTATATCCCGTATAATCTCGGTATATCCCAGAATTATCATAGTATCATTATAAGTGTCGTCTTACAATAATCCAAATTTAAAAGATTTTCAGTTAAACGCTTAATCACCGTAGCTTCTTTATAAAGCGGCACCAATATTGAATAGGTTGGCAATTCATCGACCTTGAGCGCTAACCCAGCTTCGCTTAACGCCTCATTGCTTTCTGTTGGTAAAAATATACTGTAAAATTTTATAGCGCTCGCGGTTAAAAATAATATGGATAGCGCAAAGCTGAGATAATAAAACCCTAAAATAGGCCAATGTGAAAAAACAAGTAAAATACTAAATAGAAGAGTGATTAGAATGAGCTTTTGTCGGCAGTAAAGCCCAAATTTTGCAGTGAGATTTGGGGCTTTTTCAGCCAGTAAATTCGCCGCCTGATTGCTCAATTGAGAATGATATTTTTTTATAAAAACATGCCTAAAATCTCTCGATGTAACTACAATATTATCAATAATTTGACTGGCCTTTTTATTCCCAATAGCTACATGGCCCGCTGCGGTACTTATGGCGTTGAAACCATTATAATTATCAATCTGCTCATAACCGTTTTTAGACGATAATTTATGCCCAATCATACCCTCTATGTGCGGCGCGTCCTTATGCACCAGTCTAACGTGTTGGCCAGTTGCAACGGCAACTGCAACTTGTAGCGAAAGATGCGGCACGAGGCCACTCTTATGCAAATATGCCTCTATAGTAAGCCCATCACGCTTGGCTTGTTGTTCTGCATTGCGATAATCGTCGCGGCTCAGAATTTTTTGACTAAGCAAAATATCTTCTAAATCTATATTATGAATAAAGTCAGTATTGGTAGCAAGAGACATAAAAAAAACTATTAGTAACTTAAGACTATAGTTTAAACCATCTCGAATCAAAACAACACCAACCCACGCGACTTTTGGTTGCTATTACACGTCTTAGTTGTGTTTTAAAAATGAGTTTCAACTTGCTATCAGTGCTAATATGCCTATAAATATTGTAACCTAAATAATAAGTTACGCTATGTTTTATCTGTTTCGATGTTTTCTAATAATTGTCACCCCGCTTTTTTATGTCCATGCATCACTGGCAGAAACGAGCCAATTCAGTCATAAAATAGCGCAGCCCAATAATCTATCAATTCCAGTGATTGGCTTTGGACATTATAAAAATACAGTATTAAAGCCGCTACCCAAACGTATTTTCCGTGTTCTGGTTGGTAAAGATCATCCGCCATTTAACTATCGCGGTGAATCAGGCAAAATTACTGGCTTTAACATAGAAATCGCTCAAGCCATTTGTATAGATCTAAATATTTCATGCCAAATCATTGCCAAAAATTGGAAATCATTAAAAAGTGATATTTCGCAAAAACATGCAGATTTTGCAGTCACCTCGATGGCCATATCAAAGCAAAATCTATTGGCATTTGAATTGACCAAACGCTATTATGACATGCCAGCTAGGTTTATCTCCCGAAAAAACAGCATATTAGATCGTAGCGTACCGCATAATTTACGCAACAAAAACATTGGCGTTGTAGCAAATAGCGGCCATGAAGCTTATATTTTTGAGTTTTTTTCAGAAGCCAACATTCACAGTTTTCCAAATCTTAATTTGGCATTAGAAAGCCTTAAAGAGGGTAAAATGATGACAATATTTGCCGATGCGCTGAGCGTTAATTTTTGGCTAAACAGCCAAGTTGGTAAAGACTGCTGCAGATATGCCTCAGCTGATTTTTACGAGGCAAGGTTTTTTGGTGAAGGCGCAGCTATAACATTGGCAAAGGATAATCAATATTTGCGCGACTGGATTAACCGTAGTTTAGCAAATATTTGGGCATCTGGGCGCTATGAAGAAATATTTACAAAATATTTCACCCCCAATAATACTCAATAAACAGCCTTATTTTTTAAACGGAAACTTCAAACACCATAATATTTTATAATTGGTCTGTTTAGCAGTTTGCTTTAAACCAATATTGATCTGCCGATCCGCATCATAATTTGCGTTATAGCTTTTAAACAAACGATCCCATAGCGAGATTGAAAACCCATAATTACTATCGGTCTCGACTTGGATATCACTATGATGAATGCGGTGCATATTGGGCGTAACAACGAAAAATTGCAACCATTTATCAACATTTTTAGAAATGCGAATGTTACTATGATTAAACAATGCCCCACTGGATAGGATAAGCTCAAATAACAATACAGCAACAGCAGGTGCGCCAATCAAACCAATCATAAGAAATTTAAACAACATGCTAAAAATAATTTCAAGCGGATGAAAACGAACCGCTGTAGATAAATCCATCTGACCATCACTATGATGCACTTTATGTAAAGCCCAAAGCAACGGCCAATGGTGCGCTAATACATGCTGCCAATAAATACCCATATCCAGCAAAGCAATGGCCAATATGGTTGCAAAATAACCGTCAAATTCAAAATAATTAAACAGCCCAACCTCATGGACTTTAGCCCAACTGGCAAACCCAACCGCCAAAAAAGGAAAACTAACCCGCAAAATCACAATGCTTAAAAATGACAAGCCAAAATTAGTAACCCACCGTTCTAGCCGATGTTTATAGCCGCTATAGATTGGAAATATAAACTCAACTAAAGCCAGTAAAGCGACCAAACCGCCAAAAATATACAACCGATATGCTTCAAGTATCATAATGTCCAACCGCGTGAATAATGTCAGTTCAATATAGCTTATGACAACTCAAATTGCACATCAAAAAATAGTGATTTATATTTGCGTATCTCGAAGGAAAACCCAATCGCTATCTGTTGATTGTGACGGGCAAAAATAATAACCATCAATATTAAAGTTTTTTAAATTTTCAGCATCAGTAATACGATTGTCAATGATATAACGCACCATTAAGCCCCGCGCTTTTTTAGCAAAAAATCCAATTACCTTATAAATATCTTGTTTCTGATCTTTGAAAATAGGTGTAATAATGTTGGCATTCAACAGCTTAGGTTTGATGGCTTTAAAATACTCACCCGACGCCAAGTTAACCAATATGTCCGTATTGCTGCCTCGGTTAAGTGCTTCTGTAATGTCGTTGCCCCAAAATTTATAAAGATTACTGCCGTGTTTATTCTCTAAGCTTTTACCCATTTCCAAGCGATAAGCCTGAATAAGATCAAGCGGTTTTAACAAACCATAAAGACCAGAGAGAATGCGTAAATGCTGCTGAGCAAAATGCAAATCATCCTCGCTAAGGCTTGCAGCGTCAAGCCCAACATAAACATCGCCAACAAAAGAAAAAATGGCTTGTTTGGCATTTTCGGTTGTAAAGGGCAGTTGCCAAGCTTTATAACGGGCAACATTCTCCTCAGCTAAGTTGTCGCTTAGCTTCATAAAATTTGCAATCTCAGAAACTGATTTTTTTTTCAAAATTAAAATCAATTGCTCTGATCTTTTTAAAAAATCAGCCTCACTGTATAATGTTGTTTTTGTTGGGCTTTTGAAATCCAATTTCTTGGCAGGAGAGATTACAACTTGCATAAAAAACTTTCACTCATTTGCTGATTCTTGCTCATCATCATGCTTTATAATGGGTGTTTTTGCAATGCGTTTTGGTAAAATTAAATAAAGCAATCCGCCAAGTATTACAATGGCGCCGCCAATCCGCCAAGCCACTTCAATGCCAAGTTTTTCGGCAATATATCCCAAGCCGAGCATACCGATCAAACCGCCAATTTTTTCAACAAATGATTCAAGTGATAACAATGTTGACCGTTTGTCATCGGGTACATAATCATGAAAAATACTATCAAATGGCGAGCTCGCCGCACCCATAAACATAGTTACCAATATAATCATAGGGATAAAATAATAAAGCGAACTGGTAAACGACAATAGAATAAAGAAAACACCAGACAGGCAGACAATAAGCAGAAGTGCCCGTGGCCGACTGCCCTTAAATAAGGTGACAATAGGGGTTGAGATGCCGGCCCCAAATGCCATAGAGAAAAAATATATAAAGGTTAAAACACCAATGATAGAGGTTGCATATTGGCTTTCAATCATTGGTTTTACATAAGGAATCCAAAAAGTTTCAAGGGTAAAAAAGGCCAATGAGGTAAGTGCAGTTGAAAGTAACATGATGGATATAATGCGATGTTTTAAAGCATAAAACCCAGAATCTCTAAGGATTAAGCCAATATTAGAAAACCCATTTTTAATTGTCTGTTTGTCTATTTTACGGTCTTTTTCGATAATAAAAATAACTGTATAGCCAAATAATATCAGTGTCATAATTAAACTTGCAATAAGCGGTGCGTCATAGATACCAAACCCATAGCGAAGCAATTCTGGCCCCACCAAGTCGGTTAAAAGCCCGCCCAATATCGCAAAAACGGCAAGCCCGATGCCACCTGACATTTGAATGCGAGCCAGCACAGGTTGGCTGCTAAATTTAGGCGCCTGCTGGCGAAAATTTTCAACAAACCATGCATCCAATGTGCCCGACATAAGCGCACGGCCAAACCCCATTAGCCCAAAACCAATGGCGGTAATAATAAATGATTTAAAAAACAAGAGACCTGCAACAGCAATTAAAGTTGCAATCACTGAGCCAATATATACTGGTTTTCGGCCAATGCCATCTGCAAGGCCACCAAGAGGTAGTTCAAACAGCAAAGTGGCGGCCGAATAAATGCTAAATAAGATAGAAATATCATACAAGTTAAAGCCGCGATCTTGCAATAACAGAACCAAAATAACCAATGTTAAACCGACATTGCCCCAGTTTAAAAACTGATGAAATTGGTAGACACGCACGTGATTTTGCGCAATTTTTGGTAATTCTTTAAATTTGTAACTTGTTTGTTTATCCATTATTCCCCTAGACCTCCCCGTCTTAATTCAATAACATATAAATAATTAATATTAGAATACAAGGCATAAAATGCGGATCAGAAAAGCAGCAAGATTATTGATTTTAAACGACCAAAATCAATTATTATTGTCCAATTATCAAGGGGTAATGGTGCGAGAGCCAGGCCATGAACCACTCGGTAGTTATTGGGAAACCATTGGCGGAGGCATTGATGACGGCGAATCATTGCAACAAGCTGCTATGCGAGAGGCTTATGAAGAAGCGGGCCTAGGTAACGATGATGTTGAGCTTGGCCCTGTGGTATGGCATGGGCAGAATAACTTAATCGATTCAAATGGCGAGCGGTTGATTGCAGATCATAGCTATATATTGGCCAAAACCAAACGGCATATTGATGCCACAAAAATAACACCGATGGCCTTGACCGAAGATGAATTGGGCTTTCTTAAAGAGTTTAGATGGTGGACAATGGAAGAGTTGCGTGAAACACAGGAAAATATTGTCCCGCCAATCATCGAGAGGGAACTGTCCAAAATTATCAATGGCCAGATACCACCTACACCACTTGAATTAAAACTGAGTTTTGCTTAAAGACTAGTTATTCAACTGCCACGGTATTGGGGCGGGTTTTAGGCTTGACGAATTTGCCATTAATCCAATTTTGTCCGGCAATTTCAATATATTTATATGTGAATGCAGAAAAGACCAACGTGGCGGCAATATAAGCAATGGCCATTAAGTCATTGATGAATATGTTGCCAAAATCCATCATAAATTTGGGATCACCAAAGAAAATAATTTCTGTTTTAAGACTAACCTTAAACAGCTTTTCAGCAACAATAACCACTGAGAATATGATCTGGATCAGCAAGTAATGTGTCAAATAAATCGAATAGCTCCATTTCCCGAGTGCCAATAATGGCCGGGTTTTAAGTAGGTTGGATAAAAACCCACCTTCAAAAGCAAATATAAAAATGGTAAAGCCAAACACCAATGGTGCAAGCATATTTAATGGGGTTTTAGACTCAAAAGTCACAAGATAAACCGTTAGTGCAACCGCTAGGATTTCAAACAAATTGGCATATTGAAGCGGATTTTTACCCGCCGCGCTAAGGCGCATATAAACACCGTAAACGATAGAGCCAATAAAAAAGCTCATTATACATCTGAAAATACCAAAATCATACGCCCAGTCAATATACATAGGGTTATCGCGGCTTACATAAATGAGCACAGCAGCCGAAAGCCCCGAAACTAATACACAAGCAGCGTACCAAAACTTTCTACAGGTCAGTGCCATTAATGCAAAAACCATATAAGTCCAAAATTCGACGCTGATACTCCAAGCAGGTAAATTCCAAACATTGGTATCGTGAAATCCCATTGAATGTAAAAAGAAAATATTGGTAAAAATTGCACCAACAGAGGTGCGATGGCCAAATATTTCTCGTGGTGGGTCAATACCAACAAAGCTTGCGCCTAAAATTAAAAACTCATAGCCGATTAGCAATATAAGCATGAATACATGCAGCGGCCAAAGCCGCGCAAAGCGCCGTATAACAAACTCGCCTAAATTGGCAAATATACTCAGCTTTTTAAAATAACTATGGGTGATTACAAACCCACTTAATACGAAGAAAAAATCTACCGCTAAATAAGTTCCATGCATAAAACTGCTACCATTGAAATGAAATAAAACAGGGAGATGATAGAGGGTGATTAAGATGGCGGCGACACCGCGCCAGCTGTCTAAAGCATGAAAACGCATAGCATATTCTCAACAAAATTAATATTATTGCCAGAATATCGCCAATGTCTAATTTATTGGTTAAGTTTTTGTCGAATTATAGAAATGGCATCTTTTAGCCCAACTTTATGAACATCAACATGTTTAGGAAAAGCAGTCAGCAAGCGACTTGGCATACGTTTATCCAGCATAACAAACACGCCCTTATCATCATTTCGTCTAATCAAACGCCCAAAAGCTTGTTTTAGCTTAAACCGCGTCATCATATCGGCATATTGATTGCCGCCAAACTCCGCTTTGCGCGCCCGCTCCAAAATAGAAGGCCGCAGCCAAGGCACACGGTCATAAACCAATAAACGCAAACTTTTGCCAGGCACATCAATGCCATCGCGCACCGCATCGGTGCCGAGCAAGCAACTATTTTCATTGGCGCGAAACATGTCAATTAATGTGCCAATATCCAACGGGTCAACATGTTGTGCGTAAAGCTGAATGTCATGTTCACTCATCGGTAAAATTAAGCGGTTATAGATGTTTCGTAACCGAGAAATGGCGGTAAATAACCCAAGCCCCCCACCACCTGCAGCTAAAAACAGCGCCTTCATGGCTGCAGCTACTTGCTCGGGGTCATCACGGTTAATGTCTTGAATAATAATAATTTTAGTATTTTTTGCATAATCAAATGGCGAGCTGCAAGAAAAACGATAAGCTGGCATGGCCAAATGGCTAGCGCCAGTACGGCTTTCTGCGCTGCGCCAGTCTAAATTGGGTTGCGTATCAATCATTTCGCTGGTGGTATGACTCTCGGTATTATCTGAAGCAACATCTTCAACATGATCGCGCAAAGTAGCAGAAGTGATTAACGCCCCATCGGTTTCAGACAAGATATATTTAGAAAAGGGTCTGCTTGGATCAATATAATGGCGATACATGCCAATATCAAAATCCTTACCAAATTGGCGTTTAATATGAAACCAGTCAATAAAATCAGGGTGTAATTTCCCCTGCTCGTCCACTATTTTTGCGCCCTTATGTAACTGGTTAAGCATTTCAAGCCAGTTTGGAATTAGCATTAATGAACGCCGTTCAATGCCAGCAATAGCCGCCTCTAATTTGCCTTTTTGTGCGGCCTCTAGGCTCTCAGCTTCGTCAATTAACTTTCGAGACAAACGATTACACAAAGCTTTTAATGGTGTCATAATGTCCGTTAATACTTTGTGCAAATTATTACCCGCATTTAAAACCCCATCCATCAAAGGGTAACAATCCACCTCTAAATCATAACCATGCTGGGCGCTGCTGCGTGTATAAACTTGCTTTCGAATTATTGTTAAAAATGCTTCAGCTGCGCCTTGCGGCAGCCCGTCAACCAAGCGGCTATTCCACCTTGGCGCGGGTAGTTTTTGCGCAGCATGTAATATATCGCTCAGGGCATCCATCGCGCTTTCATCATCATAGATTAACTCTTCAAGTCTTGACTTAAGCCCGCGAGCCCGCCCGCCTGATGATGCTTTTTCCGCCCCGCGCAACCAACGCCGTAACTCGGCCATTTCAAGCCCAGTTAAATGTGCCGCAAAACAGCTATCGGCAGCATCAAACAAATGATGGCCTTCATCAAAGACCAGGCGAGGGCGTTGCGGCGTAACTTCTTCACCATCGACTTTAACCAATTGCGGCTTTGCAGGCGCATGATGCTTGATAAATCCATCATAAGCCAAATTATGCATTATCAACGCATGGTTGCTAATCACCAACTCGGCACGGTTGGCACGGCGTTTGCTTTTTTCTATAAAACATTTGCTATAATGGCTACATGCACCATGAATGCATTCACCACGTGTGTCGGTCAAATTAACGCTCAACCGGTTGGCACCATCGGCAGCGCGGTGTGTCAGCAGTGGCAGTAGCCAGGATGGCAAATCACCGCCCACCATATCGCCATCCAAACTTGCCATGCCCCAACGCGCCAAAAGACCAGCGACAATGGCTTGTGCGCCTTTTTGGTGTATTGCTTTGCTAGCCCATTCTTCAAAATTGAGCAGGCACATATAATTTTCGCGGCCCTTACGGATTACGGTCGAAGCTTGTTTTGATTGCTTATTGGGGTATAGGTTGATCAATTGCTGGTCAATTTGCCGCTGCAATGCCTTGGTATAGGTGCTGATCTGCACACGACCATCATTTTTTCGCGCCCAAGCCAATGCAGGCGCTAAATAGCCAAAGGTTTTACCAATGCCAGTGCCCGCTTCGCCCAACACAATATGCGGGTGCTGTGCATCGCTACGGGCATTAAATGCTCGGCTGGCTTCAGCTGCATATTTTTGCTGCCCTTCGCGAATTTCTGCGCCTTTGCCAGTGAATTTTAACAGCAAATCAACGGCTTCTTTTGGGTTAACTTCCAGTGTCCCTGCTGGCGGTCTTGGTGCAAATTCTTCCCAATTTGGCAACCGTGCCCAAATATTCACACCTGTTGAATCTGCCATTAAATCGGGTCGGTCAGAGGCGGTAACGTCCATTTGCTTAAGTATGGCCGCGCCCCAAACCCAGCCAGCAACATGCATCGCTTGTGCCAAACTGCGCGCTTGGCGTGGTTCATTTATACCTGCTTTATTAATCTGATGGGGCGAGCAGCTATTGAGTAAAACTTTAACCGCATCATGCAATCTAATGGCTTGTTCTTCAAGACTATTGGATTTAATTAGCCCCATCGCATCCAACAACCCGCCAGCAGACGGTCTTACAAACACCGTTGGGTGGGTAAAAGCAAACAGCTCCAAAACATCAAAATGTGCCACGTTAATTGCTGCACCAAATTCCATGTTACGGTTTTGTTTGGCAAATCGACATAAACGGTCAATGGTAAAAACACTATGCACCAACAAATGCGGCCTGGCCTTTAAATGATCCAATGCTTGGTCGGCATCTAATTGTAAAATGCAGCCATCTTGGTCAATTAACAAAGCTTTGATACCATCATTGAGCATGATGGGACATGCCTCTGGCAAAATGCTAGATGGATGGTTTATTTCTGCTTCAGAATTTGAGGATTGTTCTGGCAATTTACGTTCATTTGTTTAGTGTTTGTTCTTTTTGCACTATAGGCAATAATGAGCGATTAGAAAGCATAAACTCATAAAATACGCATAAAAATGGCCAAAACCAGTATAAAATAGACCCAAAACCGATTCAAAACTGACCCAAATATGCTAAAAACCCTAAAAAATACACTATTTTTGGCCTAATAATGGCTCAAAAACCACTATTTGATTGACCTTTTTGCTTATTTTTCATAGATTTTGCCAATATATTCGATAGAATATGGCTCTTTTTTACAAGAAATCATAGTCACTAGAATATTTGTTTTAACCAAAATAACAAAACATGAGTCTGCAAGGAGGGTTC
>JADGDI010000088.1 GCA_016744975.1 Hyphomicrobiales bacterium
GTTGAAATCAGCTCGCCATCAGCGAGAGATTCACTATTCTGCGGATATCGCGGCAATCAATGAATTGGTTAGCTTTATTTTGCAAGATTGTTGTAATGGCCAACTAGAAAACTGCAGTGAAATTCTCACCTTACTGAAAAACGATAAATAACCGCCATCATCATAAGGTTTGTTCATAGAATAGAGCTGAGCAGAACCACCCTACCCTCAAATTAGATATGTTTAGATTCATTACCGAATTTAAACGTAGGTTGTGGATATTCTGAGGTCTAGATTTCATCAATAATTTTCTTAAGCAAAGCTTGTATCTCAAAGGAAAAATCACCAAGAACAGGGTTTTCAATTGCTTGCATTGAGGCCACGGGGTCTACAGCAGAAATTTCGACTTTATAATCACCATGATCTTGAATAATAACATTGCACGGAAGCATAGTTCCAATATGTGGTTCAGCACACAGTGCTTTATAAGCATAATCTGGTTTGCATGCCCCTAAAATGGTGTAGGGTCTAAAATCGACATCCAATTTATTCTTAAGCGTCGCCTTTAGGTCAATAGTGGTAAGAACACCAAACCCATTTTCCATAAGAACCTGTTTCACACGTTCTATGGTTTGCTCAAACGGCAACTCAATTGTTTTTGAAATATGGTATGTCATTGGTTTGTTTCCTTTTTATAGTTTTTGAGTAAGCCTCTATCTTCATAAATAAGCATACGAACATTAGTATATGCTAATATACGTATGCTGTACACCCGCATTCCATATAGATTGGTTGCATGAAAATAAGCTCGCTGCAGAAATCCACCTAATAACCAATATTCTTGTAGGGTTTTAAAAATAAACAGTCTCGAACAATCTATCGACCTGTTGACAAAATGGATGAGCTTAACACTCATAGCGTAAGTGTGATTACGGCGTTTTAGCTTCATAACTCACCACTTCACCGCGCCAATAGGCTTCATATCCATCTTCATATGTATAGCCGACTTCACCCGTGGTTGGAATGCGGCGGCCATTGAGAGTTTTATAATCGCCAATCTTAATTTGCCAATCACGTAAAATCGCTTTGCCATCAACAATTTCGGCAGGTCGGTCTTTGGCTATAATCTTAACAATGTCGCCAGCGGAATCAAACAAAAATGTTACACCCGCATTGCCCGCAGGCAAAATCACGCTTAAATATACCGAGTGATCGGTTAATTCTTTCCAACTGAGTTGCGGGTTGCCAATCATGGCATCGGGTGCCCATACAAGCTCAGACAAATAACGCATGGCTTCCGCAATATCCACATCATCGCCAGAAATATCACCCACGGGGATAGACCCCATAATTCGCACATTCAAACGGCCGCGACCATTTACATAGGCATCAATCACCCTGAATTTGACGATCGGCCCTATGGCTTGCTCAGCCCACCAAACAAAACCAATTTCACCTGTAGAAATTATTTGTTCGGCGGTTAGTGACTGCCAATCTCCACCTTTATCAATTCGCATTTCGGCAATTTGGGTTAATTTGATTGTTGTTGCCAGTTGGTCTGGCTTTACGCCTGCGCGCTCGACATAGTCCAAAATTAGTTTTGGTATTTCGGTGCGACTAAGCTTAGGTTTTGGTGCCGTTGCGACTTGCTGCATTAGGCCTTTTGCTACATTTTTAAACTTCGTCTCTGCCACAAAATGCACGATGGTCGCTATTAAAATCAAACCACCTATAGCCAGAATAAACTTGGACATGATATCCTCCTTAATTCATCTTAGTCAATTATTTGCAACAGCGATTGATCTAAATCAACTGATCCAATTGACAATCGCACGGGAAATATTGCTATAGGGTGGTTTTAGCAGGCCAATAGCGTTAACAGAGCTAGAATGCTTGAAGGTGTAATTTAGAGAAAAGTTTCATAGAGGCAGGAAGGCCCTTCAAATTTTTAAACGCCAATTCACAATATTGCCAATAAATGCGTGAATTGCGCTGCTTTTTGTGTAACTTTATGCGTTACTTTTAAAGCATACATACTCCAAACCCGCAATATCACACGATTGCTAGCGCTAACTTTGATCAATCACAACCAGCCACGATATATGATCATTGTTGGTGTTTCCTACGGCCTTAGCCGCAATAAAATCACTTGCTCAAAGCAGGTAAATCTAATTACTAAGTGCGACAATATTAGCTGTTGCTAAAGTATAAATCTGTTTATATCTTCACTTTGATTAAACCATAATGAGAGTAAAAAAATGAGCAAAGAATTTAAGAGCATCACTAAAGATATTAGCCAATATGTTGGTGAGCTTAACAAATTACAACCAAATGTTATGAAGGGCTTTTCGACCATGTCAAGCGCTGCAAGTGCCGATGGTCAAATTGACAAAAAAACCAAAGAATTCATCGCGCTCGCCATAGGTGTCACCCAACATTGCGATGGCTGCATTGGGTTTCATGTCAAAACACTTAAAAGACTTGGCACAACCAAAGAAGAACTGTCCGAAGTGTTAGGCATGTGTGTCTATATGGGCGGCGGGCTAGCGCTGATGTACGCGGCAGATGCCCTTCGTGCCTACGATCAGTTTTAAACTAACAAACGCACAAAGCAGAGGCAGCTCAAAGCCGCTTCTGCTTTATGTTCGTTGTACAATCGACTATTTTGTAAATTGCTCATATTCTTTTATTGAAGTTGGTTACATCATAAACTAGCAGATTTTATTAATGGAACTAATTCAAGAAATGTTGCGCCTGACCATAACACCGATTGGCTCTATTTCATTAGAACCAAACAATATTTCATGCTCATTCAAAATATCTAAAGCAACCGCTTCGTTACCAAAATTAAACGTAAAGGTTAAATCTCCGCGGTTTGTCACTCGAATATCTTCATGCAATTTTGTATAATCGATATTTGCCCAGCTCAATGTGTCTTTAATGACATCATTTAACAAGTTACCCTCAAGTTTAACGGATGAGTATCGAATTTTTTCATTGCCAACAAGTGCAGCGCCACCATTCCTATAGTCACCCTTATAAGTCGCTAAAATTTTCTCCGATGTTTTAACGCTCTCACGCCAACCGCTTGCCTCATATTCTTTTTCATTAAAAACTACTATTTGTTTGGCATATGGCGGTAGAGATTCCACCCTAATGACTTTTAAATCAATTAACTGACCAAATGACCCTGGCGGCAATTGATCTGGAATATGCATATTCTCTGTTTTGCTACCAACACGAGTGCCTAAAAACAGTTTAACATCTGCATTTTGAACCCGTTTTACAAATTTATCATTGTCCAACATCATATCAGGCAAGAAGATTATTTCGTAACCGTCCAATTCTGCATCTGGACTGATAACATCCACATCTACCCCAAGTTTAGACAAAGCTGAATACCAGTCAGAAGTAATGATTGCACTCGAATAGTCCTGTCCTTGAGGCAAAGCTTCATTGCACCAACGCGACTGATAATCATAAACTAAGCCAATTTTTGCTTGCCTGCGCGATTGATCCTTAGGCAATAATTTCCGTTCTTCAACTATTTGTTGAATTTCATAAAACACCTGGTCAGGCTGTCCATTTGGCAGCAATATTGCGGCATGAAATTGTTCTTGAGCAAACTTGACTTGCCGCCATCTAAAGTAACAAACTACATCAACACCGTGCGCATATGCCAACCAAGACCATAATCGTATCATACCATCGGCTGGCGATTGATTATATTCTGCCCAATTTACGGGCCCGGGTTGTTGCTCCATCACCCAGACATTGCCTTTGCCGACATGTCTGTACAAATCATGGTTAAATGCAGGTTGATCTGGCAATCCAGTTCTTAAGCGCTTGTTTTTTTCTTCATCCGATAAGTTACTATGAATTAATGCCCCCATTGGATAACTATCCCATGAAGCAAAGTCCAAATTTTCTGCTAATTTATAATGATCAAATGCAGAATGGTGACCCATAAAATTATGGGTGATTTTTCGCCCTGGCGCATTTTCACGTAAAATATCAATTTGCGCTTGATTATATACACATACTTGATCTGATGAAAAGCGATAAAAATCTAATAAATGGGTTGGGCTTGGTTCTTCAACCAAGTTATTAGGCAGTTCAACTTCATCAAACTGGTTGTAATTCATACTCCAAAATGAAGTTCCCCATGCCTCATTTAAAGCATCCAACGTGTGATAACGTTTCTTTAACCAAATTCGAAAAGCACGTTCAGCATTTTCGCTATAGCTCAAAATGGTATCATGATCACCATATTCATTGTCAATCTGCCACGCTTTAACATATTTGTTTTGGCCGTAACGTTTGGCATATTTAAGCGCTATACTTTTAGAGAATTCCAAATATTTTTCACTCGAAAAACAATAATGTCGGCGTGCGCCAAATTTGCGTGTCACGCCATTTTCATCAACGGGTAATATATCTGGGTTAAAGTCAACAAGCCATTTTGGTGGTGCTGCCGTTGGTGTTGACATCACAACATCCAAGCCCGCCTCGCCTAATATATCAATCACCTCATCAAGCCATTGCCAATTAAAAACATTGGGTGTTTTCTCAACTTCTGACCAAGAAAACTCTGCAATTCGAACCCATTTTATACCAAGTTCAACCATTCTTTGGGCATCTTCCACCCATAAATCGCGTGAACATTGTTCAGGATAATAACAAACACCTAATTCTAACATAATCATCTCCTTAAATTAAAGTTAGGCTAGCATCTAATTTTTAAAATATAAACGTTTATATTTTAATATCCAATCTTTTTACGCCCCTATCTACTCTTTAACCCAAAATATCAGAAGATCGCTCAATTAAATCAGGCATAAATAGTTTTTGCAATTCTTGAGGCGCTTCTCCGCCTATTAAACGCAGCATAAATTGGCCAATCATTTGACTTGGTAAAAAAATTGGCAAATAACAGGTTGTCAAAGGCGGCGAAAAATACTGAGTGATGTTCAAATCATCCGTTGCATTTATTATTGCATCCTTGCCATGCACATAACCGCGCGCATGAAAGCCAGATAAAACCCCCAACGCGGTTGCCTCATTGGGGCAGATATAGGCCGTTGGTTTATTCTCTAACGATGACATTTCAAACATTTTCTCACGACCAAAAGCAGGCGTCAACTCACCGTGAGCAACCAAGCTCTCACAATAATCAAGATTATTTCGCATTAAAGTATCTTTGTAGGCTCTTAATCTAACTTGAGAATATGAAAGCCTATCACTTGGGCACAAAAACCCTATTCTTTTATGACCTTTAGCGATCAAGCGCTCAATACATATGGTAACAATACGCTCATTATCAGCATCCACATATGCATGTGGGGTTATTGAATTACTCGTTCCATAGGTAACAAAGGGAAAGTTATTTTCTTGCAAATATTTGATTCTAATATCATCTGGTCGTGTACCAGATATAATTATCCCATCCGCTTTACCATTAACTACGATCTTTCGAATCATGTCCATACTATCTTCATAGGAATTCACTTGGTATAGACTTGCCCGATAAGCGCTGGCTTTTAAAGAGTGAGAAATACCACTAAAAAATTGATCCGATTCAACGCCCGTCCATTCCGAGAGCTTCGGGTCAACAGATGTGCTTAAAACTGCAATTTGATGCGTTTTACCTGTTCTTAACTGAACACCACTTAAATTAAGCTCATAGCCAAGTTTTCGTGCGCTATCTAAAATCAGGTCACGGGTTTTTTCCTTAACCTGCTTGGAACCATTTAATGCTTTTGAAACTGTTGCAATCGAAAGTCCGGTATCTTTTGCAATGGTTTTTATCGTCGGCCGTGATGTCATATATTCCTCGAATTAAACTCCAGATTGATTTAGCAGATTTTTTGAAAAATGCAAATAAACCGCAGAAGTCCATGCAAATGCTGGGTCACAAAGCCCTTGCCCGGTAAGCGCATCAAAATTCTCGGCCATACCCGATAGTTCACATGTGTTACAATATTTCGTAGCTAAGCTTGTTGCTCGGTCTGTTTGGTTTTGCTTCATCAACCCGCTGAATAATAACAAACTGGTCGGCGCCCAAATCGGCCCACGCCAATAGCCATTGCTTTCATAATATTGACTAATTGGGCTTTCGCTCGCTGCGCCCCATTTGGTTATTATTTGTAAGTCATCTAGATTTTTCAAAAGCAAAGCTACTATATCTTTGTCTAACCTTTTTCCCAGTAATAATGGCATGAATTGAATTAAACTGGTATTTGGCAATGTTTCTTTTGGACTATGCAATAGTTTGGCCCGAAAGCTGCTTCCATCCCATAATCTATTTATCAATAAATCATATAGTATGGTCGCTATTGCCTCATATTTGGCGGCTTTGTCCGTGAGTTCACGCTGAATATAAATTGTTTTAATCATATCAGCTGTCAAAATTAAAAATGTTACAAGATCTGGTGCTTCAACAGGGCCGCCTCTATCAAAAAAGCTGGCATTGTCCCATCCACTATCATTTCCATGATAATAAGACGGCAACATATTTGTATCTTTTCGAGTATTTACAAGCCAGTAATCCAATTGCAGTTCTAGCCAGTTCAACATTTCTAATTGCTGTTCATTATTCAAAAAATTAACATCTGATTCTAAAATAAGCGATAATGCCCAACCATGTACTGGCGGCTTGGTGAAACTATAAGCTGCATATTTATCATTCACAAAATCAGGCAATAAGCCCGTTTTGTCTTGGTGGTCAAATATAACTGCAAATTGGTCATAGGCAAGTTGCTTATCAATAGAAGCGACACCAATGGCCGAAAAAACATTATCCCAACTCCAGATGTTGATCATCCTGTTTTTTGACATGAAAATAGATGGCCGCGTTAACAAACCGCTTTTTGGTACGCAGTTAGACCATAATATGTATGCAGCCAATTGCTGTGCTTCATATTGCAAGTCACTAACTGAACCAGTTTTTGCGAACCATTTATCAAACTCTGCTTTTACAGAGCGTCTAGCCTCATCAAAACTTTGTTCCGAATGTTCTGCTTTTACCCGCTCAAAAATACTGATACTGCCCTCAACCATTGGGGAGCCAATAAAATCCAAGCATATATTATCACTATGGTCTTGCTGCCAATCACAATTTAACGCCAATTCACCATTAACAATGACAGGGCTTAGCTTAACATTTTCAGCAGCCGCCACTAAAATATTTTGTCCCGCAACATCATTATATGCGTAATCATACCGAGAACCGACCAGAGTAAACCGAACCAAGCAATTTTTGGCTTTTATATGCACCAATTCACCATCACCAATTACAAATTCACAAGTGCCAATTAGTTCAGAATCTTTACTGCCATTAATCACTAGGCAATCTGGGGTTAAAGAATATTCATGGCTTAGGGCAGTATCTTGCAAATCAACAAGTTGAATTTTACACAAACGGCCAAGAGAAGCTTTCTCATCGCCATTTTTGACAAATCGAAGGTAGCAAAGTTTCTCACCATCATTATCTACCATCATCGAAATGGTTATAAATCGTTGGTGGCGACTAAACGGTACTTTTTCAAAGTCAAACAAATTCAATATACTATCCCTTAACCGAAGAACCGACTGATCCATCCATAATATATTTCTGCGCGAAAAAGAATAAAATCAATGGCGGTATTACCAAAATAACTGTAATGGCTGCGATTGATGTAATGTCTGCCTCATGCAACCCTTTAAACATCGACAAGCCTAGAGTTAGTGTATATTTTGATTGGTCGTTTAAATAAATTAATGGGCCTAAATAATCATTCCATGCATTCATAAAGTGGAATGTACCAACCAAGATCAATGCCGGCATCATTAAAGGCAAATGAATCCTCCAATATAATTGCCAATTATTGGCTCCATCCATTCTTGCCGCCTCATCAATTTCTTTTGGAACGGTCATAATATATTGCCGCAATAAGAATACAAAAAAAGCGTCGGCAAAAAACGAAGGCACAATAAGCGGTTTTAGCGTATTAATCCACCCCAACCAATTAAACTCCATATAAAGCGGAATCATCTTAACGTCCCATGGAATCATCATGGTTGCCAATAATAATACGAAAATCGCATCCCTGCCTTTAAAGTCAAACCTTGCAAAGCCAAATGCAACCAATGAGCAAGAAAATAACTGCCCAAAGGTAGAAATAACAACCACGGTAACGGAATTTTTTAGGTAAATATCAAAAGGTTGCTTCAGCCACGCTTTGCTAAAGTTTTCCCATAAAAATTCCTCCGGCCAGAAGGCTGGAGGGAATTGATAAAGCTCAGGAATGCTTTTAACCGCCGTCATAAATGTCCAATAAAACGGCATAATAAACATAGCCGATAAAAAAATCATCAAGGCATAAACCAATATCTTACGCATCATCATCTCCTTTATCTGACTTCATCTCACCTTCATAATAAACCCATGCGGATGAGGATTTTAAAACCAACATGCTCAATACTAAAATAATTAAAAACATAACCCATGAATTGGCAGCGGCAAAACCCATCTCAAAATGTTTAAACGCATTGTCATAAATATACATGGCAAAAAAGTAAGTGGATTCCAGAGGCCCGCCGCCTGTTAGCAACAACGCCAAAGTCAATTGCTGAAATGCCGAAATGATAGAGGTGATTAACGTGAATAATAGCATTGGTGATAACATCGGTATTGTAACATGCAACAGCCTTGCCCAAGCTGGCACACCAGATATTTTTGCTGCCTCATATAATTCTTTAGGGATTGCTTGAAGGCCAGTTAATAATATAAGCATTGTGCCACCAAGCCCCCATAATGAGGTAACTACAATGGCCAGTAACGACCAACTCGGGTCACCCAACCAGTTAGGTCCTTCGACGCCAACCATACTTAAAAAGAAATTTAACAAACCATATTCATGGCTATAAATCCAGCCCCAAATGGTTACCAGTGCAACACCCGAAATAACGCTGGGCAGATAGAAGATCGTCCTAAAAACACCGCTTGCAGCTAGTTTTTGGTTTAGTAAAACAGCCAATAACAAGCCCAAAGTAATATTGAATGGCACAAAAAATAGTCCAAACTTCACGGTTACCCATAAACTATCCCAAAAAAGCGGATCTTGGGTTAGCATAATTTTATAATTGTCTAAGCCAACAAATGTACGCTCACCAACAACTGGCCAATCATAAAAGCTCATGATTAGTGAAAATACTAAGGGGCCAAGTGTAAAAAATAGAAACCCGAAAATCCAAGGAGATATAAAGAGATATGGTGACACCTTATCCCTAAACCTGCGTTTAGCGATATTTTCATTTTGAGTTACCATATCATCTCCATATCTCTTTGGTTCTGCAAATTATAAAGCATTTATTATTTAAGATGTCGTGCTGAGCGTGCTACTGCATCATCTAAATGTTTCTTTGCATTGCCTTTTTCGATCATGGTAGCTTCAATCGCTCTCTCGAGGTTGCTTTGAATTTTACCCCATTTTGAATTCTTCAAAAACGCATTGGACTCAGAAGTTGACGAGTTTAACATATCAAAGAATGGTTTAAATACAGGGTCAGTTGTCATATTTTTAGACTCAGCAATCGATGTTCTGATTGGTAAATCATTAGTACGTAGTGCAACTGCTTCTGGGCTTGAATAAAATTTCACAAACTCCCATGCTAAATCTGGGTTTTTAGCATCTTTTGCGATCGAAATTGCTGATGCGCCAATTGATGAGTGCAATGGTTTATTGCCAAATGAAGGTAATTTTGCTACCCCATAGTTAATTTTAGCCGCGTCAATGCCGCTTTTTGACCACATCGCACTTTGGTACATTGCAATTTTTTTACCCTTAAACAAAGCAGAGCCGGAATTATTATCACCAATTCCCAAAGTTGTTGCTTCTTCATTTTTTGCCATAGAGGCAAACATGTCAAGCACTTCTACTGCTTCAGGACTATTCATAAATCCATCTACTTTAGAGCCATCATCCGAAATAAATTTCGTACCATTAGACCAGAAAAATTGCTCATAATCAAACGGATCTGGCTTGGCCTCAACCGCGTAACCATAAGTTTTTTTATCTTTATTGCGGAATTTAGCAGCCTTTTCTCTAAGCTCTTTCCATGTCCAGTCTTCACTTGGAAGCTCTACACCCGCCTGCTCAAACATATCTTTATTATAAAACACCACATGGGTTGTAAAGCCTGCAGGCATACCATAGATATTGCCTTTGATTTTTGATATATTCATCAAGCCTGATGGAATATCGGCCAAATCCATTGCTTTAGCATCGGC
>JADGDI010000089.1 GCA_016744975.1 Hyphomicrobiales bacterium
GATGATGATGTTTTTGGATATATGAGAGCTTTAAATGAAAATATAAAAGATTTAGTTGAAGATATAGAAAAAGAACTAAGAGAACAAAAAAAAGAAGATCTTGAAAAGATCAAAAATAAAAAAAATAAAATTAAAAAGAAACATAAAATGTTGATGCAACATTCAAAAAAAGCGCTAGTCGCTGCTAAAGTTGCTCAAAAGGCTGCTGGCACTGCTCTAAAAGCTGCCAAAAAAGTGGAAAAGGCCAAAGAAAAAATTGGTGTTTCTGAAAAAGAAATTACAAGAATTGCTAAAAGAAATGAAAAAAAGGCAGATAAGCTCAAAAAGAAATTTAAAAAAATAGCTGAAAAAGCTGCCAAAAAGGCTGCTAAAAAAAGCAATGCTCAAAAGAAAGCTGCTAATAAACGCAAAGCTGCAAAAAAAGAGAAATCCACGAAGAAAAAATAGGATTGATCTGAGTTTAATATTTTATTTTGGCGAACTAGCCTGTTCGCCAAAATATGTTATGCATGTTTATTAAAATACTGGGTGTTTGGCGGCGTAATAAAAACCTAAACATCCTGACATGCCTAAACATCCTGACATGAATTGTCATTAGTGTTGGTTTATATTAAATTGAACCAAAATGAGGATAATATTATGTCAGAAATTCATAAAGCCAGTTGTGATTGCGGTGCGGTTAGTTTTGAAACGCCGTTGAATGATTTAACAATCGGTGCGTGTCATTGTTCATCTTGCCAAAAGATTTCCAGTTCATTTTACATGGCTGCACATTATACGGGCGAGATTGAGTTTAATGGTGCCGAAAATATCAGCATTTACGATAGCAGCTCGTGGGCACATCGGGGGTTTTGTAGTAAATGCGGTAGCAACCTTTATTATAAGATGAAAGCCTCTCCAGATTATTCACTTTCAGCCGCATTATTTGATGATAAATCAAGGTTTGAACTTAAAACACAATTATTTACCGACGTAAAACCTGACTATATTAGCCTAAATGCCAATAGTGAAAATATGACACGCCAAGAGTGTTTTGATAAATGGGGCGCCTAGCCATTCATTAAAAAGATTGCGGTATAAATCAGTTGTTTTGACTTATCATTATAAAGTTTTTGAGCTATTACTTGATCAATTATCGAGGATATTATGTTGATTGATTTAATAGAAACAGGCTTGTGGCCAGAAATTTTAACATTAAGCGGCGCGTCTATTCTAATTGTCAGTTCGATGTTTACATCGGCAATAACCGCTGCTTTTGGCTTGGGCGGAGGGGTGATCATGTTGGCCTTATTGGTCAATTTTTTGCCCGTCGCGGTGGTGATTCCCATTCACGGTGTTATTCAGTTAGGCAGCAATACCAGTCGGGCATTTTTATTGCGTAAAGACATTATCAAACCGATCATTGTTTACTATTTTTTGGGTGCTATTTTGGGCGCTGTTATTGGTGGGCAATTTGTTGTGGCATTGCCTGAGGGTATGTTGCTTGGCATTCTTGGAATTTTTATACTCTATATAGTATGGGGCCCAAAGCCCAAAAATTTAAATTTTGGAAATGTCGGAAATGTTATAGGCGGTGTATTCATCACTTTCGCTACGATGTTCATTGGTGCAACAGGGCCACTTGCAATGGCGCTGCTTCCGCGTAAGGAGCTTGAGGCATTACAAGTTTCGGCAACGCATGGCGCATTAATGGTCATTCAACATGGGCTTAAGATTATTATTTTTGGTTTTCTTGGTTTTCAATTTGTCCAATGGGCGTTGTTTTTGGCCTTTATGGTGGTTGGCGGTTTTGTAGGGTCTTTGTTTGGGCGCGCTGTTTTAAAACGTTTGCCGCAGAATCTGTTTCAACATTCAATCACCATTATTTTGACTATCTTGGCAATTCGAATGTTGTATAAGGCATCAGTATTTTATTTTTAGCAGATTTTCTGGCTTAACCCTTGCCGATTCTGTCATAATGTATCTGAGTTGGTTGAACAAACAGGTCATTCGATTTTCTCCCCATATTTGTTAAAAATCATTAATAACAAGTGAAAACCTGTTCAACATTGCCTTAAACTTGCCTTAATTGGTGATATTTTACTGAATCTTAGGTTTGGCATATTGCCAGTCAAGTTTATGTATGTTAGATCAAGCGCGACTTATACAGGTATATGTGTTTATCAGACTTTAAGCTGACTTTTACTGAAAGCAAAAAAAGCATAAACATATCCTCGTTGATAATTAACTTAAAGATGAAGGCGAACAGGTGTCAAATACTCAATCGATTATTTCTGGTATGCCCGGCCGTTATGCAACTGCACTCTTTGACCTTGCTAAAGATGCTAAGCAAATGGATAAAGTTGCTGATCAGCTCATAGCTTTTGGCCAAATGATAAATGATAGCAAAGACCTTACTAGCTTGGTTAAATCCCCAGTATTTACGGGTGATCAGCAAAGTAGGGCAATTGGCAAAATTATTGAAGCCGCAGGTCTTAAAGGGCTGACGGCTAATTTTATAAATCTTGTTGCGCAAAATCGTAGATTATTTGCGATTGATGCAATGATAAAAGCATATCGCGGCTTAGTTTCCCTTGAAAAAGGTGAAGTGATGGCCGAGGTTTTAAGTGCTCAAAAGCTTACTAAAGCTCAATCTGATGCACTAAAAAAAGCGCTAAAAGGCGCAGTCGGAAAAGAAGTTCAGTTGGAATTGTCGGTTGATCCTGCAATTTTAGGTGGTCTTCGCGTAAAGGTGGGTAGTAAATTGGTTGACAATTCACTGGCCACTAAACTCAATAATCTTAAACTTGCGATGAAAGAGGTTGGCTGATGGAAATTAAAGCCGCGGAAATCTCCGCAATCCTCAAAGAACAGATTCAAAACTTCGGTGCTGAAGCAGAAGTTTCTGAGGTTGGCCAAGTATTAAGCGTTGGTGATGGTATCGCTCGCGTTTACGGACTTGATAACGTTCAGGCTGGTGAAATGGTCGAATTCCCTGGTGGTATTCGTGGCATGGCACTAAATCTTGAATCTGATAATGTTGGTATTGTTATTTTTGGTAGCGATAAAGACATTAAAGAGGGTGACACCGTTAAACGTACCGGTGCAATTGTGGAAGTACCAACAGGTAAAGGCCTTCTGGGTCGTGTTGTTGATGGTCTAGGTAACCCTATTGATGGTAAAGGTCCTCTTAAAGATGTGACCATGTCTCGTGTGGATGTTAAAGCCCCGGGTATTTTACCACGTAAATCAGTGCATGAGCCCATGCAAACTGGTATTAAAGCCATTGATGCGCTCATTCCGATTGGCCGTGGCCAACGGGAATTGATCATTGGTGACCGCCAAACTGGTAAAACGGCTATTGCACTAGATGCAATGCTAAACCAAAAAGTGGCACATGCTGGTGATGATGAGAATGAAAAAGTTTACTGCATCTATGTAGCGGTTGGCCAAAAACGCTCTACCGTTGCTCAATTTGTTAAAGTGCTTGAAGAACGCGGCGCAATGGAATATTCAATCATCATTGCAGCGACCGCATCTGATAGTGCGCCATTGCAATATTTAGCACCATTTTCTGGCGCTACAATGGGCGAATATTTCCGTGATAACAGCATGCATGCGCTTATTACGTTTGATGACTTGTCCAAACAAGCGGTTGCTTATCGCCAAATGTCATTGCTACTGCGCCGCCCTCCTGGGCGTGAAGCGTATCCTGGTGATGTTTTCTATCTTCATTCCCGTCTGCTTGAACGTTCGGCTAAGTTGAACGAAGACCATGGTCTTGGCTCATTAACGGCATTGCCAATTATTGAGACACAAGCCAATGACGTAGCAGCTTATATTCCGACTAACGTAATTTCAATTACTGACGGTCAGATTTTCCTTGAAACGGATCTATTCTTCCAAGGCATTCGTCCAGCGCTAAATGTTGGTTTGTCAGTGTCTCGTGTGGGTAGTGCTGCTCAAGTTAAAGCGATGAAACAGGTTTCAGGCCCAATTAAAGGCGAACTTGCTCAATATCGTGATATGGCAGCATTCGCACAATTTGGATCTGACCTAGATGCATCCACACAGCAATTATTGCGCCGTGGTGCTCGTCTTACAGAATTATTGAAACAACCTCAATTCTCTCCACTTAGTGTGTCTGAACAAGTTGTGTCAATTTATTCTGGTGTGAACGGGTATTTGGATAAGCTAGAGCTTGCAGATGTTGGACGTTTTGAAGAAGAGCTATTGCGTTTCTTCCGCGACAAACATGCATCTGTTCTTGACGCAATTGCTAAAGAAAAAGCATTGTCTAAAGAGCTTACTGCTGATGTGAAATCTGCTGTTGAGGCATTTGCTGCTTCATTTGCATAATGAATTGAGGGGACGGGCATGGCCAGTCTTAAGGATTTAAAAAATCGAATTGCGAGTGTTACATCAACGCAAAAGATTACGAGAGCCATGCAAATGGTTGCTTCAGCCAAATTGCGCCGTGCGCAAGAAGCTGCTGAAGCGGCTCGTCCATATGCGGAGCGTATGGGCGGCGTGCTATCTAGTCTGGCAGCGGCATATAAAGATGTGGCTGGTGCGCCTAAATTGCTTTCGGGCAATGGAGCTGATAAACGCCATTTGCTGATTGTTGCAACTGCAGAGCGCGGGCTTTGTGGTGGTTTTAACGGCAATATTGCAAAAAAAGCAAAGGCGCATGCGCTTGAGCTTTTAAGCCAAGGTAAAGAGGTTAAAATCTTTTACATTGGTAAAAAAGGTTTTGAGGTTTTGAAAAGAGAGTTTGAATCAAACTATCTTGACAAAATTTTGGTAGAAAAACTAAGCTATGATGTTGCTGAGCAAGTTGGCAATCGTGTATTGGATATGTTTGCTGCTAATGAATTTGATGTTTGTTCGCTATTTTACTCAAAATTTGAGAATGTGCTTACCCAAACCCCCACTCGTTTGAGCCTTATTCCTGCTGAATTTGATGATACAGCATCAGAAGATGACACTGCTAGTGCATCTTATGATTATGAACCATCTCAAGAAGAAATTTTAGAATCTCTTTTGCCAACCAATTTGAAAGTGCAAATATTTACGGCACTTCTGGAAAATGGTGCTGGTGAAATGGGCTCAAAAATGACTGCTATGGATAATGCTACCCGTAATGCTGGCGACATGATTGACCGTTTAACACTTAGTTATAACCGTCAACGTCAAGCACAGATTACAAAAGAGCTTATTGAAATTATTTCAGGCGCTGAAGCGCTATAACTTAGGTTGGAGAAAAAATTATGGCCAACAAAGATGCTAAAGGTATTGTAACCCAAATTATTGGTGCGGTTGTTGACGTACAATTTGAAGGTGAAATACCAGCCATTCTTAATGCGCTAGAAACTGATAATAATGGCAACCGCCTTGTATTAGAAGTTGCGCAACATTTGGGCGAAAATACAGTTCGTACCATTGCGATGGACGCGACCGAAGGTCTTGTTCGCGGACAAGCGGTATCAGATACTGGCGAAGCGATTACTATGCCAATTGGCGATGGTACACTTGGCCGTATTATGAATGTTATTGGCGAGCCAATTGATGAAAAAGGCCCGATCATTCATACTGCCAACCGTGCTATTCACCAAGATGCACCAGAATTTGTTGAACAATCAACAGAAGCTGAAATTTTGGTAACTGGTATTAAAGTAGTTGACCTGCTTGCTCCTTATGCGAAGGGTGGTAAAGTTGGCCTATTCGGTGGTGCTGGTGTTGGTAAAACAGTTACTATTCAAGAATTGATTAATAATATTGCGCTTGGCCATGGTGGTTATTCAGTATTTGCTGGTGTAGGTGAGCGTACTCGTGAAGGTAACGATCTATATTGGGAAATGATTGAATCTGGCGTGAATAAAGAAGGTGGCGGCGAAGGCTCTAAATGTGCTCTAGTTTACGGTCAAATGAACGAGCCTCCAGGTGCGCGTGCGCGTGTTGCTCTATCTGGTCTAACTGTTGCGGAACATTTCCGCGATGAAGGCCAAGATGTACTGTTCTTTATTGATAATATTTTCCGCTTCACTCAAGCTGGTTCAGAAATGTCGGCTCTATTAGGTCGTATTCCATCGGCTGTTGGTTATCAACCAACATTGGCTACAGAAATGGGCGCGCTTCAAGAACGTATTACAACCACTCAAAAAGGTTCTATTACTTCAGTGCAAGCGGTTTACGTACCTGCGGATGATCTTACCGATCCTGCGCCTGCGTCTTCTTTTGCCCATTTGGATGCGACAACGGTGCTTAACCGTACAATCGCTGAAAAAGGCATTTATCCAGCTGTGGATCCACTGGATAGTACATCACGTATTCTTGACCCTCGGGTTGTTGGTGATCTACATTATGAAACTGCTCGTAACGTGCAACAAACCCTTCAAAAATACAAAAGCTTGCAAGATATTATTGCAATTTTGGGTATGGATGAGCTGTCAGAAGAAGACAAACTTGTGGTGTCTCGTGCCCGTAAGATTGAACGTTTCTTGAGCCAACCTTTCCATGTTGCTGAAGTGTTTACAGGTGTATCTGGTGTGTTTGTTCAAGTTGAAGACACTGTAAAAGGCTTTGCAGGCTTGGTAGCTGGTGATTATGATCATCTTCCAGAGGCAGCTTTCTATATGGTTGGTACAATTGAAGATGCGATTGAAAAAGCACAACAAATGGCTGCTGACGCTGCTTAGTTTGGAGATCAATAATGGCTGAAAAACTGAATTTTGAACTGGTTTCACCAGAACGTCTATTATTATCAGAAGCAGTTGATACTGTAGTGGTTCCTGGGGCTGAAGGCGATTTTGGTGTGTTTGTAAATCATGCACCAATGATGACAACCTTACGTGTTGGCTTTTTAGATGTGAGTAATGGTTCAGATTCCGACCGGTTTTTCGTAAAAGGCGGATTTGCTGAGGTTGGTGAAAAAGGCCTTTCAGTACTTGCCGAACAAGCGATTAAAGTGGCTGACCTTACGGCTGATTTTGTTGATAATGAAATTAAAGTTGCCCAAGCAGCACTAGAAGCTGCTAAAGCTGATAGTGTTAAAGCAGCTATTGCTTTTTCACTTAATCAATTGAATGAAGTCCGCGCGACATTGTAAATTCATCAAACTATATATAAATTTAAAAGGGCTTCTTAGGAAGCCTTTTTTATTTGCATAATTTTACAGGATTTACGATTATAAATTTTTAAGAATTTCAGGTAATTCACGCATATTTTTAAACAAAGTCAATGCCCCCGCATCGGTAAGCCTTTGCTCATAGCCCTCATAACAATGGCTTGCAGCATGATAGCCAATAACTGGTATCCCAGCGGCCACAGCAGCATGTGTACCATGGTCACTGTCTTCAATTACCAGACAATTTTCAGGCTTTACATTGTGTGTTTTAGCAGCATGTAAATATATATCAGGCGCAGGTTTTGGGTTTGCAACCAAAGAACTCACATAAAGCCGTTGTTTGGGAAAATATGGTTCCATCCCAATAATCTTCAACTTAACCAGCAAGCTTTCAAGACTGGAGTTTGAACCAATGCATAATTGTTGGGTAAGCATTGGAATAATCTCATCCACATATGGTAATGTCTTAAGTCGCTCATAATAAGCAACTCGACTGCGGTTTTTAACCTCGAGCATGAACTGAGGAATTTTATCCATACAGATTAGTTTGGATAAAGCACGGGCTTTGTCATCGGCCTGTAGACCAACCAAAGTTAACAGCACTTTGTCAAGAGTAGTATCGACACCATGCTCGATTAAAAGTTGAGTGGTGACTTCAGCCGCAATATACTCGCTATCACAAATAACCCCGTCAAAATCAAAAATAATGAGTTCAATTTGACTCATATTTATAATCCGGCAATAATTTTTGGTAACTTACGCATGTCATCAAAGGTCAAAATAGCACCTGCATTCATTAGCTTTTCATGGTGGTCATCAAGTTTTAAAGACTGTCCTGTAAACCCGATCGGTGCCATGCCCAGTGAGCTTGCTGCATGAAGACCATAAATGCCGTCTTCAATAACAGCGCATTTATCATAAGCAATGCCAGCTCTATCTGCAGCAAGTTTGAACATATCAGGGGCAGGTTTTGGGTTTGGCACACTATCTGCGCCGATAACATTATTGTTGAATAAGTGACCGACACCCAACATTTCAATCTTTTTTATTATCCAAGCATGCCCAGCATTTGAGCCAACATAATATGGCAAATCTGTGGTTTCCAAAAACTCGATTATGTGTGGAATTGCGGCTAATTCATTATCCATAATTTGCCAAATCTCGTCTTGTATATTATTGGCATAATTTTGGGTGCGCTCAACGCCAAATTCGTTGGTTAACTCATCAAGCATTTGCTTAAAATGCATGCCAATGAAACGGCTATGCAGTTCAGCTTCGCTTAGGTTAATTCCGACCTGGTTTAGTATTTTAAAATTTGCTTTATTGTAGAGATGTTCGCTATCAATAATTACGCCATCAAAGTCAAAAATAATCAGTTCTATATTGGACATATGCAATTCCTATAAGACGATACGGACTTATAACGTATATTTTTTAAACTGCTTTACAACTTCAATATAAACATCGCGCTTAAATTCCACAATTAAATCAAAAATGGTATCAATGTCTGCCCAACACCAATCGTCAAATTCGGGCTTTTCTTCGGTTGGATGTAAATTGATTTCAGCTTCTATGCCATCAAATCTGTAACAATACCACATTTGTTTTTGGCCGCGATATGGTTTTTTAGTCACCTTACCAACCAATTCAGGTGGGAAGTCATAATGTACCCAATCTTCTAATTGTCCAAGTAAGGTTACGGTTTTCATGCCGGTTTCCTCATATAATTCACGTAACGCAGCTGCTTGCAAATCTTCACCGGCATCCACACCACCTTGCGGCATTTGCCATGCTTGGCTAATCAATTCGGGATGTTTTGTTTTAGCAATGCGTTTGCCGAGCCAGACTCTACCCTTAGAATTTAAAACCATAATACCAACATTAGGCCTGTAACCCAGCTTTTTAATATCTACCACTTTTATTCCTTGAAATTTATATATGCACGCCTTTTGCTGCCTATAATGGTTTGCCTAATTAGGGTTATTTTCTAAATTGGCTTGAATTTGATGTTTAACTTTGGCACTCACAGGCACAAGCTGATAACCTTTAGCCGCCAAACCATTTGCCCAGTTGCGGATTAACTTTGTTGTGGCAGGTAAATTGCTACCAATAGCAAATGCCATGCCAGTTCGTGCGGCCTTTTTCTCAATGCTCTCTAGTGAATTTTCAATAAATTCGATGGATTTATGTTCATCAATGATTACATCCACATTTGAATAACCAAGGTTGATTTCATTGGATATTTTTTTGGCTTTTGAGCGGTTTAGGATTCCATTTTCAATGAAGTATAAACCACGCTTGTTTATTTCTTTAAGAATTGGTGTAATAGCCTGTTCCTTGGCGGTGAATTTTGCCCCCATAAAGTTAGTGATGCCAATATAGCCCGTTATGCGCGCCAGTACCCATTTAAGTCGGTTCATATTTAAAGAAGGGTCACCATCTGCTAATAGAGTTGAAGGGCCAGGGTCATTATCGGGGAAATCAAATGGCTCCATTGGGGTTTGTAATATAATTTCATGGCCTTTGTTGCGAGCGCGGTTGATCCAGTCTTGCAAACCATTGCCATAAGGGGAGAAGCCAAAACTGATCTCGCCTGGTAGCTTATCGATGGCATCTATTGTGGCTTGGTGATGAATACCAAGACCTGTAATTAATATTGCAATGCGCGGGCGGCCATCAAATTCTGGAGTAGGGCGGGCATAAACTTCAGATGGTTTATGGCCTAATATGCCAATTTTTGGCAATTTTCCAAATTTTGTGAACTGCACAACTGCTTCAATGGGAGCGCGAGGTAGCTTGCCAGTTGATGCAAAATTTGAGGGAAGTGCCTCGACCATTTTATTAGGTAAATGAATGATTTTACTATTACCAGAGGCAGTAATGCGCGGTAAATGAGCTTGTGATTGGTTATTAGCAATATTATTATAACCATTTTTGACAAATTGATTATTCTTAGAAAAGTCAGGCATAAAAGTAGCTGCTTCCTCATCGCGAGACCAATCAATCTCGAAACTAGCAACAGGTTGTCCGCCCATTGCATTACCAAATACAAACATCCAAATCACATTAAAAAGGAGCAATAGACTGAATGACAAAATTGCGGTGTTAAATGGGGTTAGGAAACTCCGAAATGACATAT
>JADGDI010000008.1 GCA_016744975.1 Hyphomicrobiales bacterium
GCTTTAAACTAAAATCTATATTTTTGCAAAATAGTCACAAAATGCGTCATAGACAAGCCTAATTCGGCGTGATGTTTTAACTTCTTTATGTGCAACCAGCCAAATGGGCAAAGAATCAAGCTTTATTTCAGGCAATATGCGCACCAAGCTTGGGTGGTTTTCACAGGCCTTAAGCGTTTGAAAGCTTATGCCAAGGCCATTTAATAATGACTTCCAAACCACTTCATGACTGTCGGATTTAATGGCGAAATTATCTCGGTTTATATCTTTGCCATTATGTTTAATCCCTGCTTGTTTAAAGCCATTAATGATAAGATTTTGGCGGTCTTGGCCGATGAGATCTAGCTTAAATATTGCTTCCATATGATTGGGGTTTAATGCCATTGCTTGGTTAAACTTTGGGTAGGAGCGGGCAACAAAAATACCAAGTTCTAAATCATTAACCTTGCGGGTGATCAAATCATCTTGTACCGGCCGATACATCCGAATGGCGATATCTGCCTCGCGCTCCAACAAATTATCACTTTGGTTATTGGCAATTATTTCAAAATTAATGTCGGGATGTTGCTTGCGGATTATTGCAATGGCTTGGGGTAAGTGATTGATGGCAATCATCTCACTGGCAGTAATGCGCACATTGCCAGCGACTTGCTGGGTCTTACCTGCTGCGGTTAAGGCAATGTTATTGGCAATTTTATTCATGTTGCGCACCTGTTCGGCCAATTGTAAACCTAATTCGGTAATTTTATAGCCTTGTTGGGTGCGGTCAAACAGCCTGACATCTAATTGTAGCTCTAATTGTTCAATATGGCGGCCAATGGTTGGTTGGGTCGAGCCAAGATAGGCCGCAGCTTTGGATAAGCTGCCCATATTGGCAACGGCTAAAAAACTGCTTAATAGATTCCAGTCTAAATGTTTCATATTATTAGCCTATACATAAATGAATATAAGTTCAACGAATTTAACATCTGTTCATTTGTTTGCAAATAGTCATATTATAATCATAACAAGCAAATTGGAGTATGATCATGCAAAAAAAGGCGTTAATTTTAGGGTTTACGGGTAATTTTGGTAGAGCGCAAGCGGAGGCATTGCTTAATGACGGTTGGCAGTTAAACATTATGTTGCGTAATCCAAAAAAAGCTGAGGATGATGCATTGTTTGATAATACTAACATCAGCTTATTTAAAGGTGATGCGATGGTTTTTGACGATTTATTACTTGCAGGGCAAGACTGTCAGGTGATTGTTCATGGGGTGAATATGGCTTATGATTTGTGGCCAAACCTGATGCCAAAAATAACTGATAATGTTTTGAATGCAGCAAAAAATTTAAATGCGAGTATTCTATTTCCAGGTAATATTTATAATTTTGCAGCTGAAGATGGGCCGATTTATCATGAGCAATCGCCGCAAAATCCGACCACTAAAAAAGGTAAGTTCCGCAAACAATTAGAGCAAGATATGGCACATTTTGCTCAAACCCAAGGGGTGCAGGTCATTATTTTGCGTGCTGGGGACTATTGGGGGCCTAAAAGCAGCGAGAGCAGCTTTTTTAAATATTTAATTATGGATAATTTGCCTAAAGGCAAGGTTTGGCTTGCTGGGCGGGATGATGTGAAACATGCTTGGGCATATTTGCCCGATTTAGGCGCAGTGGGCGCGGCACTTTTAGCCAAGCGTGAGAGCCTTAATCTGTTTGAAATATTTCATTTTAAAGGCAATGACTTAACCATGGATGAAATGATTATGGCAGTTGAAGCGGTGGTTGGAAAACCACTTAAACGATCTGGATTTCCTTGGCTCTTTATTAGGCTAATGGGCGTTTTTAATAAAGGCATGCGTGAAATGTTAGAACTGCGCTTTATGGGCAGTGTGGCGCAAAGTTTTAACCAAGACAAATTAACAAGCTTGCTTGATGAAGTGCCAAATACGCCATTAGAGGGGGCGTTAAAGGCAACATTTAAAGCCCATCATATTGTGCTTAAATAAAGCCCGTCAACTTAAGGTAAGAAGCTAGTCTAAAAATTCAAATTGTTCGGGGTGGCTGGCGGTAATCATTGGGCCGCCGCGCTGCTCCAACCAACCACGGATGCGAATTTTTTTGCCAACTAAACTTGTAAAGTCAATGCCAGATTGGGCAAAGGCCATGCGATCACGCTTTGCGACATTAATGGTAAAGTCGGTTTTGTAATTTTTACCAAAATTAAAATATAATTGACCAAATTTATGTTCAAACTTAAGTAAAACCCCTTCAACCAATTGATAGCTGCCAAATAGTTGGTTGAGCTTTTTTAAATCGCTAGCGGCAATTAAGTCATAATACTGGTTTGACCAGATATTTTGTTTGGCATTACGGGCGATGTTTTCGGCCGTTTGTAATATGTTAATACAGGCGCGATTGTCTCTAAAACTATAGGCGCGAGCAAGGCCTTGTTGTAACATATATTCTTGTAACCAAACTTGTTTGCCATTATCATTTGTTATGAATAAATGAGCAAGGATGCGCCGATGACGGTCAACTTTCCTGCCGCCATATTTTATTATAACAGGTTGATTTAGTGCAATATTTTCCAACTGTTGTTTGGCTAAGTCTGCCATTGGCCAGTCTTTAAAGTTTTTACGTTGCAACGCCAGTTTAGGCGCTTGAATGCCGACCATTCTAACCTGTTTGCCAGATGATAATATGACTGTATCGCCGTCAACAACTTCAACGATTGTGTCAGTGCCGCCAGCTTTTAAATTGCAACTGGCATAGGCATGACCACCTGCTAACAAATAAACCCCAGAGGCGAGGATTTGTGATATTTTTTTTTGTTTCTTAGTCATCTTTTTGTTTCTTAGTCAGTTAGTGGCTTGTTTCTTAGTTGGTTCGCTAATGGCCTATTTGTTATATTCAATTAAAATTTAACATCTCTAACAAAATCTGCAACATAATCATCAGCTGGGTTTTTAAGAATTTCCTCAGGTGTGTCAAGTTGAATGATTTTACCATCTTTTAAAATGGCAATTCGGTCACCCATTTTTAGTGCTTCGTCCAAATCATGGGTGATGAAAATGATGGTTTTATGTAAGTTGGATTGCAGTTCAATTAGTTGAGCCTGCATTTCGCGGCGAATCAGCGGGTCTAGCGCTGAAAATGGCTCATCCATTAACAGGATATCGGTATCGACCGCCAAGGCTCTAGCTAGCCCAACGCGCTGTTTTTGTCCACCTGATAACTGCATTGGAAATTGTAAATCATAACCTTCAAGGCCAACAATATTGATCCATCTTTTTGCATGGTCATATCGCTCAGTTTTGTTGACGCCATTTATTTTAAGGCCATAAGCCACATTATCAAGGATATTTAAATGCGGCATTAACCCAAAATTTTGAAATACCATGGCAATTTTATGGCGTCTAAAGGCTTCTAGCTGACTTTGTTTTAATTGGATGATATTTTGCCCGTCAATGATAATTTCACCAACGGTTGGGTCTATCATGCGGTTAAAATGGCGAATTAAAGTTGATTTGCCTGAGCCAGAAAGCCCCATAATTACAAAAACTTCACCACGGTTAATGGTTAGGTTGATATCAAATAAACCAATGGTATGTCCGGTTTGTTCGAGTAGTGCTTGTTTGGAAATACCTTGTTTTACCGCCTTTAATACTGATTTGGGATTTTTGCCAAAAACTTTATAGAGCGACTTTATTTCAACAATTGGTTGTGTCATTGCAATATTAGAATCATTCATCATTTTGTTCCTGATATTGTTTTTGACTGCGTTTGGCATAGGCGGATGAAACCCGATCAAAAATAATTGCCAAGGCAACAATGGCTAAGCCGTTAAACAAACCTAAGGTAAAATATTGATTGGTGATGGATTTTAATACCGGTTGCCCAAGGCCTTTAACGCCAATCATCGAGGCGATGACAACCATGGCAAGCGCCATCATAATGGTTTGGTTTATGCCCGCCATAATGGTTGGTAATGCCAATGGAACTTGGACACCCCATAGCCGTTGTGATTTGTTTGCACCAAAAGCGGTGGCAGCTTCAAGCACCTCTTTATCAACCAGTCTTATGCCCAAATTGGTAAACCTTATCACAGGGGGGATGGCATAAATAACCACGGCAATTAACCCGGGAATTTTACCGATGCCAAGCAACATAACAACGGGGATTAAATATACAAAGGCTGGCATGGTTTGCATGATATCTAACAAGGGCGTGATGATGGATCTCGCAAGGTTTGAACGTGCCATAATGATGCCAATTGGTATGCCCAACGCTATGGCAATAAGTGTACAAATGGTTATAATGCTTAAGGTGCGCATTGTGTCATCCCACATGCTAAGATAGCCAATGCTAAGAAGTGCAGCAAAAACACCTACGCTTAGTTTATACGATCTGCTGGCTAAATATGACAAGCCACATAAAATGATAATCATCAACCACCAAGGTGTTGCTAAAAGTAAATTTTCAAACCAGACCATAAGGTTTAATAATGGCTCGAAAAAATTCTCAATCGCTTCGCCATAGTTTCGCGAGAAATCACGATAAGCGGTGTCGAGATGTTTTTTAATGGCGGTTAATTGAGCTTTATCCATTTTTGGAAAATCGTAGAACCAATTGGTTTCTGCCATATATACCTCTATCCCCCTAAAATAATGGCGCAGTTTGGGTATCTGCACCATTATATTATCATGTTATTTTTAGCCAAATTTATTTAGCAAGCGCGGCTTTGATTTTGTTTGCAGCATCTTTTGATACCCATTTTGACCAAATATCTGCACTATTGTTTAAGAACTCTAATGCAACAGTTTCACCATCTGCTTGGTTTTCATCTTTCCAAGCCAATAATAAATTGGTTGCGCTATTGCTTAGGCCGCGATTGGCAAGATAGGCATAGGCACTTGGTGCGCGGGTGGCAAATTCCTCGGTTGTAACTGTATAGATTGGCGCGGCGGGGAACATGGTTGGTTTTGGGTCAGCGCAATCTTTTTGGGTGATGCATTGTTTATAATGCTCAACATCTGTGCCTGATCCAAAGTCAACTTTGACCATTTCATATTTGCCAAGCAATGGCGTTGGCGCCCAATAGTAACCAAGCCAACCTTGTTTGCGCTCATAGGCTTTGGATAATGCACCTGCAAGGGCTGGGCCTGAACCTGGGTCAATCACTTCAAAGCCTGCGTCGCCCATTTTCATAGCTTTGTGTAAATTATCGACGCTGACTTGGCATGCCCAACCAGCGGGGCAGCTATAAAGACCAGATTTTGCTTTATCTTCATTATGTGGGAATAATTTGGAGTTGGCTAAAATACCCGCAATGGTTGCAAGCTTGGGATTTTCATCTACCATATATTTTGGTACCCAAAAGCCTTCTTCGCCGCCATCTGGTAGTGGGCTGCCTGCCATGCGTAGGCGTTTTTCTTGAACACCTAATTCAATGGCTTTAATAAAGCTATTGGTCCATAATTCTGGAGCGACATCGGGTGTGCCTTTTTCGGTCATGGATGTGCCTGTTACGGTGGTGTCACCAACCACAAGCTCGACATCACAACCATAGCCATTTTCTAAAATAAATTTATCAATATTAGCAAAGGTGGTGGCGCTTGCCCAGTTCATATCGGCGAGTGTTACCTTGCCGCATTCATCAGCACTTGCTAGGCTTGTGGAGCCAATTAGGGCGGCCAATAATGTAATGACTTTTTTCATATTCATCCTCCGAAGTTTGGATTTGGGGTTACGCTGATTTAAACAAATATTATGGTTGGTCGCAATTGAACCTAAGAATAAAGTTAAAATAAAAGCAATATATTTTGATCCATATTTTTTACAACATAGAATAAAGGTGGTGAAATTGCAAATCTGGTTTTTGGGTGCAGATTTCTAGTTTTCTAATATTGGCATGGTACCAAGCCATAATTCGATGCTGTCTTCATTGCCAACCGTTGAGCTATGGCTTCGGTGGCTATCAAAATGAATGGTATCACCAGCTTTGATTGAAAACTTTTCTTGATCTAACTGATAATGAATTTCACCTTTTAGAAGATAGATAAATTCTTCACCTTGGTGGCTAAATTTTTCTGAGACATGACCTGCTGGGCGGTGGATTAAACAGGCATTGAGCAATGCACCGCCAAAAGCTGGGGCTAAATTTTCATAGGCAAGGTTAGGCTCGCCAAAGCTATATTTTTCACGATTTTCAGCTCGAGTGATGGTTTTTTGGCTTTTAGGCATTTTTACCAATGCATCCATCGAGCTTTCGAGTGCTTCGGCCAATTTATAGAGTGAGATTATCGACGGGGTAGATTGCCCCCGTTCGACTTGTGAAATAAAACTAACACTCAAATCGGTTTCTTTTGATATTTGTAAAATAGTCTTGCCAATTTGCTTGCGTCTTTGGCGTAAGGTTTCGCCTAAATGTAGTGCCAATTGTTGGTCATCAAATGTAGTTTTTATGCTTTGGCTCATATGACCTCCTAATTGAATTGCTTTATTGTTAAGGACTGAACACAATTATACTGTTGATAGGCTTTGAAAATGGGTGCAGCTAACTGGGCATAGGCTAATATCGGCTCAAAATCAACCTGTTCATAGGTATTTTCAACATTTAGCAAATTAAGGGGCCAAGACATTGGCCATTTTCACTAATTGGTAAGTTAAGCGCAGCGCTTAGGCCTATGTCAGAAATTTTTTGTTAGTCGAGGAAAATTGGTTTCATTTTTCGATGGTCGAAATTTTAAACAGCTACAAATTTAAAATAGCCTGCTTATGCCACTGATCGCGAATGATCGGCTTTGTGCCACATTCACTTTTTAACTAGCGAATGTGGCACTGGTTTGTTTAACAATCGGCTTATTATTTAGCGTTAACCGTCACATTGCGGAAATATGGCACACTTAAAGTAGAGCGCCAGAAGCCTTTCACATGTGCGCCCATCATCATATAGCTATTGCGATGATACATTGGTAAAATAACATGGTCATTCATCACAATGTCTTCTGCTTTAGCCATTTGCGCCAATGATTCTTCTGCAGTGGCGGCAGCTTTGGAAGCTTTGATGGCTGCATCATAATCGGCATTTGACCATTTGGCCAAATTGTTAGGGCTGGTTGAAACAAAATTATCTAAAAATGTCATTGGATGCGGGTAATCAGCACCCCAACCCATTTGTGCAATTTGGTAAGTGGTTTTTTGCACTTCTGGATAATAAACTTTCCATTCTTTTACGTCGATTTTAACATCGATATTTAGGTTTTTCTTCCACATTTGCTGAATGGCTTCGAGCAATTTTTGAATTGGTGGTGATGCATATGTGGCAAAAATAGTATCTGGGAAACCTTCGCCATTGGCATAACCTGCTTCGGCTAATAGTTTTTTAGCTTCCTTAATATTTGCCGCAGGGCTAATGCCACTGCCTGATACCGCATCACGAAAATCTTTGCCTGCAACATTAATACCATATGGGACAAGACCAAGGGCTGGAACATCGGCACTTTGCAGTACAAATTCAATAATCTCTTCGCGGTCAATGGCTAAAGAAAGTGCTTTACGGACTTTTACATCATCAAGAGGTTTAGCAGCTGGGTTAAAGAATGCGTAGGTTGTGCCAAGTGCTGGAATTACCAAGAAATCTTTACTCTCCACACTAAGGCGCGGAATTTCAGATGCAGGAACAGACTCGATACCGTCAACATCGCCGGCTTCCATAGCTGCAAGTGCGGTGGATTGTTGCGAGATTAAGCGGAAGGTGAGGCTGTCTAACTGTACTTTTTCAGAATCATAATAATTTGGATTTTTTTCAAATTTTATGTCTTTACCAATGTTGATTTCCGTCATGCGGAATGGGCCTGTGCCAATCATTGAGGCTGGGTCACGCGACCAGCCATCTGGGTTGGCTTCAACAACATCTTGACGCACTGGGAAGAAGGTTGAATAGGACAATAATTCCATCATATAAGGCACACGCTGTTTAAGCGTGAAGCTAAATGTATGGTCATCTGCTGCTGAAATGGCAACGGCAACGCTTTGGTCAGCAAAATGCTCTTCAGCGCCTGTAATATGGTATAACATTGCAGCATTTTTGGCGCCAGATTTTGGGTTTAATACCCGCATCCAAGCATAGACAAAATCATTGGCAGTTAGTGGTTTGCCATCTGACCATTTGGCCTCTTTGCGCAGGTTGAATGTATAAGTTAAGCCATCATCGCTGATGCTCCAATCTGTTGCTAAAGCGCCTTCAGTTGCGCCATTTGGTGCGGTGCGTACCAAGCCTTCAAATGTATTGCCAATGATAGGCGCAGCAAAAGTTTCGTTGGTTGTGCCTGGGTCAAAATTGTCGCTTTCATTATTGACAACATAAGTGAGTGACATATTGGCTAAAGCTGTGGTTGCCATTAGCATGCTTGCTGCGGCAGTTAACATGATTAGATGTTTTTTCATTTCATTTCCCTTTTTTGGTTTTGTTGTTTTAAGTCTAGGATATGGGGCTGATGTCCCATATTTTGCCAGTTGGTTGGCGTTGTATTTTATATTTATGAGGTCTTGAGTTTTGGATCCATGGCATCGCGCAGACCGTCGCCTAAAAAGTTAAAGGCAAACATGGTTAGGCTAATGGCAGTAGCGGGGAAAAACAGCTGATAAGGGTAGGCGCGCAATGTTTCCACCGCTTCGGCGGTTAAGGTGCCCCATGATGCCATTGGCACACTCACTCCAAGACCGATGAAGCTCATAAAACTTTCGATGAATATTGCTGAGGGAATGAGCAAGGTCATGGTGACTAAAATTGGCCCCATTGCGTTGGGTAATAAATGGCCAACCAAAATTTGATACATGTTTGCGCCCATGCTGCGGGCAGAGGCGACATAATCTAAAGTTTTTAGGCTTAAGACTTGACCGCGCACAATGCGTGCCATATCAACCCAAAAAACTGAGCCGATGGCAATGATGATGGCTAACAAACCCGATTCTAGCACCACCATAATGAGGATGACATAAAGGGTTAGTGGAATGGTGGAGATGATTTCGACTATGCGCATCATGATATTATCGGTCATGCCGCCTATATAGCCTGAAATACCGCCATAAAATATGCCAATGAAAAAATTAACAAAGGTGGCAACAAAGGCGACAGTTAGCGAAATACGTGCGCCATAAAGCAAGCGCACTAATATGTCTCGACCAAGGCTATCGGTGCCAAACATATAGCTGGCGTTTAACCAAGTGCCTTCACTGGCTAATGGCGCGCCTTCTATATCAACCAATTTAACAGGTAAGCTGGCATAATCGACAATTATTTTGGTTTGATCAAATTGGTAAATATTACGCTTTTTAAGCATGTCTTTGCGTTTGGTGCGTAAAATACCCTGTAACTCACCTTGTTCATTAACTTGGTAGAGCTTAAAGTTGCCTTGGTTCATGAAGAAGTAGGTTGGTTCCTGATCTTGCTGATTTATTTTATAAACCTCAAAATAAGGTGCGATATTGGATAATTTTAAATTCTGATCATAATAGGTATGTTTGGTTAAAAATGGCCCAATGATGGCAGCAATGATGAGCAGAATAATAAACGCTACGCTGAACATAGCGGGTTTTTTATGCCATAAACGTGAGCGAACCTCTTGCCAATAGCCAGCAGAATCTTCTAATGATTGATTAGTTTCAGTTTTACTCATGATTTTTTACCTGCCAATTTAATCCGTGGGTCGATGATGAGATACAGCATGTCGACAATTAAAATCATCAGCATTAAAAAACAGGCATAAAATATGGTAATGCCCATAATAGTGGTGTAATCACGGTTTGAAATGGATAAAACAAAATGCCGCCCAATGCCTGGTAGGGCAAAAATTTGTTCGATGATGAAGGAGCCTGTAAGCAAGTTGGCGACCACGGGGCCTAATACGGTTACAATTGGGATGAGTGCATTGCGCAAGCCATGATGAATGAGAATACGCATGGGCGAGAGGCCTTTGGCCTTGGCGGTTTTCATAAAATCTTGGTCGAGTACATCTAGCATGCTTGAGCGGGTGAGACGCGCGACATAAGATAGGTAAAAACCAGATAAAGCCAGCACAGGCAAAATGTAGCTGCGCCATTCTTCAAGCCCAAAAGTTGGCACCCAACCGAGCTTTAGTGCAAAAACAAATAATAATATGGTGGCAATGACATAAGAGGGAATGGCGATGCCAATGGTGGCAAATGCCATGACTAAAGTGTCTTGCCAATGGTCTTTTTTAAGCGCGGCCAATATGCCCATCGGCACGCCTAAAACAATTACCACCAACAAAGCCAAAGCACCAATCTTTAAGGTAACAGGTAGGCCGTCTAAAATCATATCATTAACCGAAATGCCCGGATATTTAAATGAAGGGCCAAGGTCGAGCATGGCAACGCTTTTAAGATAGTTGAGATATTGCAGCCAAACAGGGTCATTTAAGTGATATTTTAAATTAAGTGCAGCTTCAATTTCTGGTGCAAGCATTTTATCAGATGTAAACGGCCCACCAGGGATGGCATGCATAAGAAAAAACGTTAAAGTGATGATTAGAAACAAAGTAACAAACATCAATGCAATTCGATTTATGATATATCTGAGCATATTTATGCAGTTCCCAACCTCTATAATTACACCTATACTAAAGTTCTAACACTGAATTATGGGTCTGTAAAGATGGTTTAACTGCTTTATTTCAAATCATATTAAAGCCAGTCAGAACCTAAAATAGTCAATAGGCTCTGATGCTTGCACAATCTTGTAAGTCATTCTTATTATTTAGGCTCTGCCAGTTGAATTGCTGCTGATAAAATATCACGGTCACCAATTTGGTTGGCAAGTATGATGATGAGTTTGGCATTCATTAATTGTTGTTTGTCATCATCTAAACCGCGCTGAGCATCTATTAACTCTTGGTAAAACCCGTCTGGGTCAGCAATGTTTAGCTGGTCATTTAATTCTGCTTTGATAGGTGACATGGCTTTATCCTAAATTACAGGTTGCGGTTTTGATGGCTTGTTGAATTTTTTTGAGGTCAAATTCACGCCATCTGGCGGCGACGTGCTGGTCAGGACGGATCAGATATACAGCGCCTTTTTGACCGTCAAATCGCTCGGTTAACAAGCCTTTTTGATCGATGATATCAGAGCCTATATGCAAGATTTTTGCTGTTATGTTACCAATGCTCACATCTGCTGTTGGCTTGTCGCCAAAGCATAAAAGCCTAAAGCCTTCGCCTAATTGGTTGAGCAACCATGCGTCTTTGCCATTCATGATAATTGGGGCATCGGTGCAATTTGTACCAGGGGTCATGTCGCTGTCAAACAGATTATCCGCTTGGTCGGCTGAGTTTAAAGATGACTTTTTATAGGGTGTTGGCACTGATAAGCGCCCAGAATTTACAAAGGGTTTGGCAAATTGGGTATCTTCAGCCAGCTCTAATATTGCATCTCTAAAATAACGCGAACCTTTGGTTTTTGGGGTAATAAAATCAGTTGATCGGGTTGAGTTTAGCAAATTATCATCAGCAGCAAAGGCGCGCTCTTCATTATAGGTATCAATTAGTTTAATCGGTGCATCGCCTTGAATGATCAGTGCCAACTTCCAAGCTAAATTATCGGCATCTTGTACGCCTGTATTGGCTCCGCGTGCGCCAAATGGCGATACTTGGTGGGCGCTGTCACCAGCAAATAATACCCGTCCATAACGGAAATTATCAACTCTGCGACAAGCAAATTGATAGATGCTTGACCATTCTAGTTCAAATTCGACATTTTTGCCAAATTTTGAATTAGGATCAGTCAGCATGGCTTTAATACGTGGTAATATATTTTCTGTTTTTTTTTCTTCTTCTGGGTCGGCATCCCATCCCAACTGAAAATCTATGCGCCATAAATTATCGGATTGCTTGTGCAATAATACCGATTGGTTGCGATGAAATGGCGGGTCAAACCAAAACCAACGTTCGGCGGGGTAATCGGCCTTCATCACCACATCGGCGATTAAAAATCGATCTTGGAAAAAATGGCCTGTAAATTCTGCCTTTACCATATCGCGGATTTTTGAATTTGCACCATCGCAAGCTATCAGCCAATCCGCCTCTATTGAAAAGATACCGTCTGGGGTTTCAACTTTTAGATCGCTATGCTCATCATGCTGGGTTAGGCTGATTAAATTATGTTTCCAACGTAGCTCAATTAGCGGGTTTTCATAGCATTTATCGACCAAATATTGTTCAAGATAATATTGCTGCAAATTAATCATGGCAGGCATTTTGTGACCAGTTTCAGGCAATAAATCAAACTGATAGGCTAGATCATCTTTAAAGAATACTTTGCCCTTGCTCCAACCAACGCCTTTATTTGACATGCGCTCACCACAAGCAAGGCGATCCCAAATTTCTAATGGGCGTTTGGCATAACAAACTGCGCGTGAGCCGACGCTTACGGTGTTGTTATTGTCAATCAAGATGGTTTTTATGCCGCGCTGGGCGCAATCTAAAGCCATTGTAAGCCCAACAGGCCCGCCGCCAACAATTACCAGTGGATGGCGAACTGCCTGTCCGTTAATTTGTTCAGGCGATTGAATATAATCATATTGCGGATAGTCGTAAGTTTGAAGCATATTACTTCCTGTTGGGGTTTAGAAGTTGGCGGGCTGATATTGTCAATTAAGTATTGGCTAGTTCTTTTTTATGCATCCATTCAGCATGTTTTGGGGCTTTTTTGGTTTTATCCCATTCCTCAAGCATTTCCCATTTAACCGCATCTAGTTTTTTAAGCATTTCTTGCTCTTTTGGGTCAGGGCAAGCAAGTTCTAGGCGGTGACCACTTGGGTCAAAAAAGTAAATGGAATGGAATATTGAATGGTCTGTGACGCCTAAAACTTCGACACCACCAGCTTCTAAATGCTCTTTATAAGCGATTAATGTAGCACGGTCTTTTACTTTAAAGGCTAAATGCTGCGTCCAGATTGGGGTGTTTAAATCGCGGCTCATTTCTGGCATGGTTGGCAGTTCAAAAAATGCCAATACATTGCCGTTTCCTGCATCTAAAAACAAATGCATATAAGGGTCTGGCTCATGGGTGGAGGGTACTTTATCTTCGGCAATGGCTAGCATAAAATCCATTTTCAAATGTTTGCCATACCATTCAACGGTCGTTTTGGCATTTTTACAACGGTATGCTACATGGTGAACACCGCCTAATTTTAATTCTGGTATAGACATGATTTCCCTCTTTCGATATTAGTTTCATCTGTAACTAACTAGTATCATATGTTACTAAATCGTCAAGTAAGATATTTTATGATGTGGAAAACTTAAAGGCAGATATTATAATTTTTGCTCATTGTCTTGTGTTTTAAAAAAACTTAATGGTAACCTATGTTATTAATTTGAGGTGGAATATGCCAGATAAAAACCGATTTTTGTTAAATGAGTTTCTGCCTTATCAATTGGCGGTGTTAAATGACAATGTGAGCAAATCTATCGCTCAATTATACACCGAACGATATCATCTAAGCCGCGCAGAATGGCGAGTTTTAGCCGCTTTAGGCGAATGCCCAAATATGAATAGTCGCGAGCTTGTTACCTATACAAAGCTAGATAAAATGCAAGTTAGCCGTGCGGTTGTAAAGTTAGAAAAAGCAGGTAATTTACTGCGCCATGATGATGAGCAAGATGCCCGAAATAAACGGCTTTGCTTATCAAATACAGGACATCAATTGCTTAAAAAAATAATTCCCTTGGTTCAAGCGCGTGAGGATTATCTTTTAGAAGTTTTAAGTGATGCTGAACTTAAACAATATCAAACACTGAATGCACGTATATTATCACGGGCAAAATTGCTTACAAAAAATGGCTAACTGCTTTGCTTATTTGGCTATTTTATTAACCCAAAATTTAAAAAACAAGACACTTAATATTGCGGATATACTCATGCCAAAAACCATCGGTGCAGCTGTACCATCGTGGAAATAACCGACCATAAATGTAGCAATTGCACCAACAAAAACTTGCATAAACCCTGCAAGGCCTGCGGCGGTGCCTGCAATGTCTGGCCGAATGCTTAACGCACCAGCGATGGCACTAGGAATGGCAAGGCCGTTAGAGCAAGCAACAACCATCATTGGAATAAAAATATAAACAGGGTGACTAATGCCGTTTGAATAGGCTGTGAGTAATAAAATTATGCCAATGGTTAAAATAATACTGGATAGATTGATTAATTTATAATTGCCTAACTTTACCGATAAGCGACCAGAGAGGAAGCTACCAAAAATATAGCCGCATGAAACGATCATGAAATAAAAACCATATTCACTCGGGCTAAGGCCTAACATTTTAGTGGTTAAAAATGGCGCACCAGCAATGAAGCAATAAAAAACACCAGCACCAAATGCCATACCAAAGACATAGCCCAGATATTGCTTCTCGCCCATTAAAGCACCATATTTACCAAAAATATTTTTAAAATCAATGTCCGTTACAGGGGCTTTGTTGGTTTCATGCAAGCTTTTATAGGAGGCGATGAATGCTAAAAGACCAATGAAGCTGATTAAATAAAAACTGGTGCGCCAACTTGCCCATTGGTCAATATAACCACCAATCACTGGTGCAACCAATGGCATTAATGCCATAACCATGGTCATATAACCTATTAGACTGGCTGCTTTATCACGGTCATATAAATCGCGGACAATTGCGCGGGTAACCACCACGCCAGCACAGCTACCAGCGGCTTGTAATATGCGGCCAATGATCAGCTGCTCAATGCTTAATGCAAAGCCACAAGCGAGGCTGGAAATCGCATAAATGGCCACGCCAACCAATAATATTGGCCGCCTGCCATATTTATCGGACAGTGGGCCTAGGATTAACTGCGTGATGGCCAATGCCGCTAAATAGAGGGTTAAGGTTAGTTGTGAGATGGCGTAAGTGGTGTTTAAATTTTCGGTCAAATTCGGCATTGATGGCAGAAAAATATTAAGCGCAACAGGATTAAGCCCTGATAAGATAATCAGCAGTGCAATATGCGGCTTGGCGTTTATTTTAGGGGTTTCTGACATGTGAAGGGCTTTGTTTTGTGATTAACAAATAATAGACAGCGATGGATAATATGGCGAATAGACTCATAAAAAACAAAGTAGAAAATGCCACATGTTGGTCAAAAAACCCAACCATTAAAGTTGCCAAGGAGGCAATGGCGATTAGAATAAAAAAATGCGGCTTGTGAATGGTTTTATTTTGTATGTCTCGAATCATGCCTTCATTAGATAGATTTATTCAGAGATTTAAAAGTCAAAAAAATTGATGGACGATGTAACAGTTCTTATGGCTATATTTATGGTTAATGATTTGTTAATTGCTAGCGAGAATCATTGCTTGCTAACAGGATTCAAAGGTTAATTGGTTAATTAAATTGCGACTTCCAGCGTTGAGGTAGCTAAATTAGCCTCGTCTGTAAGGCGCAATGGTTTCAAGTGAAAGACCTTACTAGCTTGGGATTGAGGGTAGGTTTAGGCCTTTTTCTTTGGCGCATTGTTTTGCAATGTCATAACCTGCATCGGCATGGCGCATTACGCCTGTTGCGGGGTCGTTCCATAAAACACGGCTAATTTTAGCTTCGGCTTCATCGCTGCCATCGGCCAAGACAACCACGCCGCTATGTTGGCTAAAGCCCATGCCGACACCACCGCCATGGTGTAATGATACCCAAGTTGCGCCAGAAGCAGTGTTTAATAAGGCGTTTAACAATGGCCAGTCGGAGACGGCATCGGAGCCATCTTTCATGCTTTCAGTCTCGCGGTTGGGGGAGGCTACTGAGCCGCTATCCAAATGATCGCGACCAATGACAATTGGTGCTTTAAGCTCGCCATTTTTTACCATTTCATTAAAAGCCAAGCCTAAACGGTGGCGGTCACCCAACCCAACCCAGCAAATTCGCGCCGGCAGCCCCTGAAATTCGATGCGCTCCTGTGCCATGTCGAGCCAATGGTGCAAATGTTTGTTGTCGGGCAGTAACTCTTTAATTTTTTGGTCAGTTTTGTAAATATCCTCTGGATCGCCAGAGAGTGCTGCCCACCTGAACGGGCCAATGCCACGGCAAAATAATGGTCTGATATAGGCGGGTACAAAGCCTGGAAAATCAAACGCAGTATCAAGCCCTGCATCCAACGCCACTTGGCGGATATTGTTGCCATAATCAAAGGTTGGCACGCCTGCTTCATGGAATTTTACCATGGCTGCAACTTGGATCTTCATTGAAGCGCAGGCGGCGCGCTCAACCTCTTTTGGCGCAGTTTCGCGTTTGGCAAGCCATTTGCCCATGCTCCAGCCTTGGGGTAAATAGCCGTTGATCGGGTCGTGGGCAGAGGTTTGGTCGGTCACCATATCGGGCATAATGCCACGATCATAAATTTCATTAAAAATATCACAAGCATTGCCAAGCAAACCGACTGATTTGGCCTCACCCGCTGCTGTCCATTTGTTAATCAGCGCCAAGGCTTCATCAAGGGTTGCGGCTTTTTGGTCAATATAACGGGTGCGCAGCCTAAAATCGATGCTCTCTGGGTTGCATTCCACCGCCAAACAACATGCCCCTGCCATGGTTGCAGCGAGAGGTTGAGCGCCGCCCATGCCACCAAGCCCGCCTGTTAAGATCCATTTTCCGCTTAAATCACCATCATAATGTTGCCGACCTGCTTCAACAAATGTTTCATATGTGCCTTGCACGATGCCTTGTGAGCCGATGTAAATCCAGCTACCAGCAGTCATTTGACCATACATCATTAAGCCCTTTTTATCGAGCTGGTTAAAATGATCCCAATTGGCCCAATGGGGTACTAAATTGCTATTGGCAATTAACACACGTGGGGCATTTTCGTGGGTTTTAAACACACCAACGGGTTTGCCAGATTGTATTAATAAGGTTTCGTCATTGTTTAACTGCTTAAGGGTTTCGGTGATTTTATCAAAATCTTGCCATGTGCGGGCGGCGCGGCCAATGCCACCATAAACCACTAATTCTGCTGGGTTTTCGGCCACATCAGAGTCTAGATTATTCATCAGCATGCGATAGGGCGCTTCGGTTTGCCATGATTTACAGTTTAATTCTGTGCCGATTGGTGATTTGATATTTCGGCTGTTGCTCAATCTTGGATTGTTATTTTTAGTCATGTTATGCTCCTAAATTCGGAAAATTGATACTGGCTTGATGGGTTGTGATGATTGCGCCTGAGGTTACAATTTTTGTGGCATTTTCAACATCGGGTGCGATATAGCGATCATCACCCAAAGTTGGTACGGTTTGGCGTAATAAATCAATCACCTGTTGCAGCGCTTTACTGGTATTTAAAGGCGCTCTAAATTCAACGCCTTGTGCGCCCAATAAAAGCTCAATGCCAACAATATGGTTGAGGTTTTTTATCATGCGGTGCAAACGCACTGCGCCATGGGCGGCCATTGAAACATGGTCTTCTTGGTTGGCGCTGGTTGGTGTGCTGTCGGTCGAGCAAGGGTTGGCAATTTGTTTATTCTCGGCCATTAAAGCTGCTGAGGTGACGTCGGCCATCATAAAGCCTGAGTTAATGCCTGGGGTGGGCGATAAAAATGTTGGTAAATCATGGTTTAGGGCAGGGTCAACAATTAGCGCAATGCGGCGCTGGGTGATTGAGCCAATTTCAGCAATGGCAATGGCGATTTGGTCAGCAGCAAAGGCTACTGGTTCAGCATGAAAGTTGCCACCAGAGACTATGATATCTGGATCTTGTAAAATAAGTGGATTGTCAGTTACCGCGTTGCTTTCAACCAATAATGTTTGTGCTGCAGCACGTAATAAGTCAAAACAAGCGCCTAATACTTGCGGCTGGCAGCGGATGCAATAAGGGTCTTGTACGCGGTCACAATCATGCTGATGGCTACCCCAAATGCCAGAATCTTTTAAAAATGCTGAAATGCTGGCTGCAACTTCTATTTGCCCACGATGGCCGCGTAATTGATGGATTTGCGGCTCTAACGGTGCGGTTGAGCCCATGATGGCATCGGTGGTTAAGGCCGAGGTTACAATGGCAGTTTGAGCTGCGCGCCATGTATCAAACAGGCCGATTAAGGCGTTGGCGGTGGAGAATTGAGTGCCATTAATGAGCGCCAAACCTTCTTTAGGGCCAAGCACAATCGGTGTTAGGCCTTTGCTTTTTAGAGCATCATGGCCGCTCATTAACTTTCCATCCACCATGGCGGTGGACTGGCCAATCATGACCGCAGCCATATGGGCAAGTGGTGCTAGATCGCCCGATGCACCAACGCTGCCTTGCAACGGAATGGTTGGGGTAATGTTATGCTCGAGCATGGCTTCAATTAGTTGGGTTAGCTGCCAACGCACACCTGATGCTCCGCGGCCAAGGGAAATTAATTTAAGCGACATGATTAGCCGAGTGGTGGCAATGGGGGTTGTATCGCCAACACCGCAACAATGCGATAAAATTAAATTACGCTGTAACCTTTCCAGATCGGCTTGGTCAATGCGGGTTGAGGCTAGTTTGCCAAAACCTGTATTGACCCCATATACTGCATCATTACCATTGGTAACATCGGCAATGCGTTGGGCAGAATAATCCATTGCTGCTTTGCAGTCTGGCGATAGCTTTACAGCTGTTAGGTTGCGATAAATGTCTTCAAGCTGGTCTAATGTGACTTGTTGTGGTGTTAGAATGATCATGTTTTAAACTTTTTTCTGGAAAATGCGTTTATAAAGCGGGTTAAAGCCAATTTGATAGGCTAACTGGCGTGGATGCTCTATGTCCCAAATGGCTAAATTAGCGATTTTGCCAATTTCTAAAGAACCATAATCTTGCTCAATTTTAAGTGCCTTGGCTGCATTTAGGGTGAAGCCTTTAAGGGCTTCCTCGGGCGTTAGGCGAAATAATGTACAGGCCATATTCATGGCTAGCAATGGTGATGAGGTGGGTGAGGAGCCTGGGTTGCAATCGGTAGCGATGGCGATGGCAACGCCAGCTTTACGTAAGGCACTAATCGGCGGTATTTGGGTTTCGCGAATGGTGTAAAAGGCCACCGGCAGTAACACAGCTAGCATATTGGCTGCGGCCATAGCATCAATGCCTGCTTGGTCAAGATATTCAATATGATCGGCAGATAAGGCGCTATAATTTGCAGTCATCATGGTGCCGCCAATGTTGGATAATTGCTCGGCATGAATTTTAACAGGAATGTTTAGCGCATTGGCTTTATCAAATAGTTTGGAAATTTGCTTGGCATTAAAAGCGATGCCTTCACAAAAAGCATCGACCGCGTCTACTAGATTTTCGCCATGGGCTTGGGGCAATATATCGTCACAAATATGTTTTATATAGGCATCGGCATTATCTTTATATTCCGGCGGAATGGCATGCGCGGCCAATAAGGTTTTGCTAACATTAAGGTCATATTTTTCGCCAACCTGTTTGGCTGCGCGCAGCATTTTAACTTCTGTATCCAAATTCAAACCATAGCCAGATTTTATCTCAATATGGCAGATGCCTTCAGTAATCATTTGCTGAATGCGCAGTTTTGCAGACTTTAGCAGTTCGTCTACACTGGCTTTGCGGGTATGTTTAACGGTGGATAATATGCCGCCGCCCGCGCGCGCTACTTGCTCGTAAGTTGCGCCGTTAAGTCTTAGCTCAAACTCTTCGGCGCGGTTGCCGCCATATAATATGTGGGTGTGGCAGTCAATTAAACCAGGGGTGATGCAGCGGCCATTTAAATTTTCAACCGCAAAATGATTATATTTTGGTGGTAATTTAACTTGTTTACCAAGCCAGATAATTTTACCTTCATCAATTACCAACGCTGCATTATCGATTAAACCATAAGGGGTATGATTTTGTAGTGTTTCGTCAAAAGTTGCAAGGCTACAATTTGTATAAATAATTGGGTTTGGCATATTTTTCCGCTTTAATGTATGTACATTAAATTAAATTACAGTAAATGTTCAAAATAGCAAGGTCAAACCCAATTATTTTATAATCTATACGAAGGTTGTGGTTAGGCGATCGGGGTATGGGTGCCTTTAAGGCTTAAATTGCTACCAACTGATATTAAACTGGTGAATGTGATGGCCTGTTGTTTGTAAGAGGTTGAGCGCTCAATTAGCAAACAGGGGGCGCTTGTAGCGCAATTAAGCTTGTTTGCGATGTCATCTGATGCTGCAATGGCTGAAATTTTATGCTCAACATTTGACCAAGGCACTTGTTGGAACAGCCATTTGCTTGGTGAAATATTGCAAAAATCTTCATTGGCAAAATCGGGTGCCATGAGCAGGTTTACCATACGAATTTCTAACTGAATGGGCTGCTTATCGGCAAAATGCAAACAAGTAATGCATTCAATTTCAGTTCCTAATTCGACATTTTGCCAATTTAAGCCATTGTCCCCATTAATGAGGGTCTCGCGTGCGCCAATTTTATAAGAATAGGCCTTGTTTAATGCTGCAACATCGGCCGAAATATCTTGCATTGGCAACATAAAGGCTTTTTGTTCAGCAACAATGGTTCCAGCTTTTTTACGGCGCAATAAAATACCATCCTTAGCCATAGCTGACATAGCTTTATGGACGGTTTGGCGTGAAATATCAAACTGTTTGGCAAGTTGCATTTCAGAGGGCAGAAGGTCACCCGTTTGTAAATCTCCCAGCATGATGGATTGCGAAATAGCGCGCATTATCTGCTGGGTTAATGCGCCTTTACCATCGAGGCAAATATCCAACTGTTTTATATTTTTATTGTTCATATCAATCATATAAATTGACATTATGCATTCAAATAAATGAAGTCAAGCCTTGCAAAAAAGTTGGCTTTTTTTGTAGAAGCCATTTATATTATTTTATATATTCTATATGGCTGAATTATTCTGAAAGTTATGATAATGCACAGGCAAAACCCGTTTGAGTTATTTGAAAAATATTATGCAAAAATTTTAGAAGATAAGCAAAATACCTTATCTAATGCGGTTAATTTAGCCACTGTTTCGGCAGATGGGCAACCTTCTAATCGCACCGTATTGCTAAAAGAATGGGATGAGCAAGGCTTTGTATTTTATACAAATTTAACCTCACGTAAGGGTGAGGAGATTGCTAATAATGCCAAAGTATCTTTGTGTTTTTATTGGACCAAGCTTGATGTTCAGGTGCGGGTTGAGGGTGTTTGTGAACAGGTTTCTGACGCGCAAGCAGATGCTTATTTTGATAGTCGACCTATTGAGAGCCGTGCCGGTGCATGGGCATCAAAACAATCACAACCGCTAAAAAGCCACGCATATTTATTAAAGCGGGTTGCTAAGGCTGGGTTAAAATTACCTTTGGGTAAAATGCACCGCCCTGACTTTTGGTCAGGCTTTAGAGTTGTGCCACAGCGTATCGAATTTATGCAAATGAAGGATTATCGTTTGCATGAGCGGCGGTCGTTTGAATTGGTAGAAGGTGACTGGCAAGAGGGCTTGCTTTACCCTTAAATTTGGTTAAAAAAAACCCCGTCTATCAAGCGGGGTTTTGAAATTATGAAAATTTGCCAATGCTTTTATGATTTTTCAAGCAGGTCTCTAATTTCACCTAATAATACTTCTTGTTTAGAAGGTTCAGCGGGGGCTGCAGCGGCTTCTTCTTCCTGTTTTTCCATGGCTTCTTTTGCAGTGTTAATGGCTTTTACAATAAAGAATAATACCAAGGCTAAAATTAGGAAGCTGATGCAATTGTTAATGAATAAGCCATAATTTAAGGTGACTGCGCCTGCTTCTTTGGCAGCGTCTAAGGTTGTGCCTGCGGCTATCTGGACATCATTTAGCGTGACAAATAGATTGGCAAAGTCAACCCCGCCCATCAACAAGCCTATTGGCGGCATGATGATGTCATTGACCAATGATTTAACGATTGTGCCAAATGCACCGCCTAATATAAAGCCAATTGCTAAATCGACCATATTGCCTTTTAGGGCAAATTTTTTAAATTCTTCTAACATTTCATCTCCATTTACTGTTTAAGGATGAACCCAACCATGGTTAATAAAGGTTAACCAAGGTGAAAATGCAACTTTTTATGAAAATTATGGTTAATTTTATTAAGGTTTTGCAATATAAATTTGGGTGATTAGGGTCAATAAAAAGGGCTTAAACCATAGTTTAAGCCCAATTTACATAAGTTTTGTAAGAGTTTACTTTGTCATGCGCCTTTTACGTTCGGCCAATAGGCGCAATCTTAGGGCGTTCAATTGAATAAAGCCCGCTGCGTCATTATGGTCATAAACTTCGTCATCTTCAAATGTCACATGGGCTTCACTATAAAGCGAATATGGTGATTTGCGGCTAACCACAGATACGCTGCCTTTATAAAGTTTAACCACAACAGATCCCTTAACAGGTTCAGATGCAACATCAATCATAGCTTGTAGCATATCGCGCTCAGGGCTGAACCAAAAGCCGTTATAAATAATTTCGGCATAGCGGGGCATAAGCTCATCTTTTAAATGCATGGCGCCACGGTCTAGGGTGATGCTTTCAATACCGCGATGGGCGGTTAATAAAATGGTACCGCCCGGTGTTTCATAAATACCGCGGGATTTCATGCCGACATAACGCCCTTCAACTAGGTCTAAACGGCCAATGCCATTGGCGCCACCAAGTTCATTTAGGCGGGTTAATAAAGTTGCTGGGCTAAGCATCACACCGTCAATGGATATAGGGTCACCCGCTTCAAAACCAATTTCAACATAGGTAGGTTTGTCTGGTGCAGCTTCAGGGCTAACGGAGCGCTGGTAGACATATTCAGGTGCTTCAATGCTTGGGTCTTCAAGTGCTTTTCCTTCGCTAGAGGTGTGGAGCAAATTAGCATCAACACTGAACGGTGCTTCACCGCGCTTGTCTTTAGCGATAGGGATTTGGTTCTTTTCAGCAAATTCAATTAGCTTGGTACGGCTTGATAAGTCCCATTCACGCCAAGGCGCAATCACCTTAATGTCGGGGTTAAGCGCGTAATAGCCTAGCTCAAAACGCACCTGATCATTGCCTTTGCCTGTGGCACCATGGCTTACGGCATCAGCGCCAGTTTTAGCAGCAATTTCTATTTGCTTTTTAGAAATTAATGGCCGAGCGATGGATGTGCCAAGTAGATAAACACCTTCATATAACGCATTGGCGCGGAACATCGGGAAGACATAGTCTTTTACAAATTCTTCACGGACATCTTCAATATAAATTTCTTTAATGCCTAACAGCTCGGCTTTTTTACGAGCAGGTTCTAATTCTTCACCTTGGCCAAGATCGGCAGTGAAGGTAACCACTTCGCAATCATACTCTTGCTGTAGCCATTTTAATATAATGCTGGTATCTAAACCGCCAGAATAGGCTAATACAACTTTATTAATGTCTCTTTTATCCATGTCATCAATCCTTTAAAAGCTTTAATTTTGGATAAGCCTAAATCTTGGTAAGGTCAAGCAGCATATGCGTCTATATGATGAATATTCTTGATGTAAAGCTGATTGCGATGCAACTTTATGCCATGAATAGGCTTTAAGCTTTGGCTTGTGGGGTGCGAATGGCTAAATACCAAAAAATACTGCCTGCAATTGCACCAAAAATAACCCCGTAAAATGGTACCCAGAAACCTGCTTCGACACCTTTTAGGCTTTGAAAGCCTGGGGTGAAAGCAATGAAAACCATAATGGCAAAAACCCCAATGGCCATGTAATAAAATGGCGATATAATGCTTTTTATAAGGGCAAATATGCCCATGATCACCACAATTGGGCTAGAGAATATAACCAAACCAACCAACGCAGCCAAAATCATTTTAATGATCATTTGGTTGCTGACTTCAAGCTGGGGGTCAATCATTTGCGGCCAGTAATAAGTGATTGCCAAACAAGTGGCGATGAATATAGCAGAAATGGCATAAGCCATGATGATGTTGATCGATTTTAACAGCATTTTCAGTCACTCTCGGTGGTATTAACTGGTTCATTTGCGGCATTTGAGGCTTTTTTAAGCAATGACTTTTTAATCTTAACGCTTTCAGATTTTAGCTGCCCGCAAGCTGCCATAATATCGCGGCCTCTTGGGGTGCGAATTGGGCTTGCGTAACCTGCGCGATTAACCACTTCGGCAAATTTTTCAATCTGTTGCCAATCACTGCATTCATAGTTAGAACCTGGCCAAGGGTTAAACGGGATGAGGTTGATTTTTGCAGGAATGCCTTTTAGCAATGATACCAGTTTTTTAGCATCGGCAATCGAATCATTAATGTCTTTTAGCATAACATATTCAAAGGTAACGCGCCGCGCATTGGATATGCCTGGGTAATTGGCACAGGCATCAAGCAAGGTTTCAAGGTTAAATTTTTTATTGATGGGTACTAAAACATCGCGTACTTCATCATTCACGCCATGCAGTGAAATGGCTAACATGCAGCCAGTTTCCTCACCTATTTTGTCAATATAATTCACCACGCCCGAGGTTGATAAGGTAATGCGGCGGCGCGAAAGTGCAAGGCCGTCGCCATCGGCAATGATGTTGATTGAGTTTTTTACATGCTCATAATTATAAAGTGGTTCGCCCATGCCCATATAAACCACATTGCTGATCATACGGCCAGTTTGTGGTAAATTGTCATCCTTAACCCGCTCCATGCTTGGCCAGTCGCCAATTAGATCGCGCGCCATCATAATTTGGGCGACAATTTCTTGGCTGGTTAAGTTGCGAACCATGCGTTGTGTGCCTGTATGGCAGAATGTGCAGGTCAAAGTGCAGCCAACTTGGCTTGAAATGCATAAAGTACCGCGGGTTTGCTCGGGAATGTAGACGCATTCAACTTCCTGACCAAGTGTTTCGCCTTTTTGTAGTGGCATTTTAATGAGCCATTTACGTGTGCCATCAACCGAGACTTGTTCTGTGACTAATTCTGGGCGCTCAATGCTGTATAGCTCAGCCAGTGCATTGCGTAAATCTTTGTTTACATTACGCATTTCATCATAATCTGTCACGCCAGCAATATAAAGCCAATGCCAAATTTGCGCGCTGCGCATTTTAATTGCTTTGTCTTTTACGCCAATTTCGGCCAGCACTGCTTTAAGTGTTTCGCGCGGCATACCAACCAAGCTTGGCTTGGCAGGGTTTAAAGCAGGCGCAATGTTTAATGTAGCATCTGGAATGGTTGCATTGGGGTTGGATTTTGAAATGTCTAAACTTTGGGGCATTGATGGCTCATGGGACATTGGTGGCGCTATATTGGCTTTAGCGCCAATTATAGCGCAGGATTTAGCACATATAGACTAAAATCTGATATGTGTAAAACAATATTAACACCAGTGACTAAGCTTACATGCCGCAATTCTTTTTGGCAGCGGCAATGGCTGCTGTTACGCCAGAAAGTGAGAAAGTGTCGGTGGTTTTAGTGCCACGGCTTGAAGTGCCGCGAATAACCACTTTTTGACCACGTTTCATGCCTGCTACCAATTTTGCTAGAACAGTGTCGCTAATTGGCCAAATGGTTTCGCCTTGTGCAAAAAATTGGTAAACGGTAGAGCCAATGGTTGCGGTAGGGTTGCTGCCAGCTTTTAACGGATAACCCATTGATATGCTTACTGCATTGGTAGTTTTATCGCTTTGGCTATGGGTTACTGAAAAATAAATACCGCCGCGCCTTACACCTTTTGGTAGGCTTTCAGTGGGAATGGATACCGCAAAACAATCCTTTTTACCATTTTCTTGATATTCAAAAACGGACCAGTCTTTATGCTGTGATATGTCCTTAGGGGCTTCTGCAAAGGCTGGGCTGGTGAATAAAATAAAGCTTGATACCAAAATTGTTGATATCATGTGTGGCTTTTGTAGCGATTTTTGCGTCATATAGAGATACTCGATTTTCTGAGATTGATGATGGCTTGGCTTAAGTTTTAGGCAAGTTTGGTTAACAAAAGGTTATCAATTCAATCTGGGAGGGGGTTTTACTGGTTTGTGACAAGATTTTTAGAAGTTTTAAAATCTACTTTACAGCTATCAATTAAAAAAGGCAAAAATAAGATGTGCGGATGTGTTGATTTTGTTGCATAATGCTTGAGCAAATGTGGCTATGGGTTAAGATATGTTATGTTGCTTAAACTTTTGTCTAGTCGTTTGGCAAATATAGTAATTTTGGCTAATATAGTTATTAAAGGTGTATCATGTCGCAAAAAACTCAAACCACCATTGACCCTGAAGATGTAGCGAATTTTGTAAAAATTGCTGAGCAATGGTGGGATCCAAAGGGTAAATTTGCGCCTTTGCACAAATTTAACCCAGTGCGGCTGAAATATATCCGTGAACAATTGTTTGAACATTTTAAGTTGGAACAATCTGCAAGGCCATATGAAGGCTTGCGAATTTTAGATATTGGTTGTGGTGGTGGTTTGTTAACCGAGCCAATATCACGGTTGGGTGCTGAGATTATTGGCGCAGATGCGGCAGAAAAAAATATCAAAATAGCATCCGCCCATGCGATTGACCAGGGTTTGGAAATTGATTACCGCGCCACAACATCGGAAGATTTGGCCGAAGCGGGCGAGACATTTGATGTGATACTCAACATGGAAGTGATTGAGCATGTGGCCGATGTGCCATTGTTTTTAAGCTCATGTGTTAAAATGCTAAAACCAGGCGGGGTTATGTTTGTTGCAACGCTTAACCGCAATGTAAAAAGTTATTTAATGGCCATTATAGGCGTTGAATATGTGCTCGGTTGGTTGCCCAAAGGCACACATGATTGGCATAAATTTATCATTCCTGCTGAGCTAAAACTAATGGTCGAAGATTTGGGCTTGAATTTAAAGCAAGAAACGGGTGTGCGATATAACCCGCTAAGTGATAAATTTTCACTGGCTGATGATATGAGCATTAATTATATTCAATTATATTCAAAATAAAAATAGAAACACCTTTATACAAATCATATTTTTGGTGAACTTGGCGACTAAACCTGTTCATTAGAAGCTAGCAAGTTTGCGGATGCAAGTGCCGGCAGGGGCCAACAAAAATGAGACTTCCAGAACGATGGCAGAATGTAAAATCTACAGGGCTTTAATTTAAACATTGGCCGCGGGGGCTATTGAGGTTGCATAGTTCTATTGGGAAGAAGTTTTTCATATCGGCGATTGCGACTTCTATATGGGAAGGGAAGCTTGTATTTTCAAAGGCGTTGCTGCGGATGGATTTTTGGATGATATAGAGGTCTTTTTTACCTCTGACAAAAATAAAATGCGATATTTCGCTCATGCCAACTTTTAGTTTTGTTGCTGCATTATTTGGCATATTAGCGCAGCCGATGATTGCTGAAAATGCATTATGATGGTGAATTTTCTGTTGCCCGATTGGTGTGTAAACGGCGTTATCAGGGCAGATCTTTACAAATTTACTAGCTGTTTGGTTGGCAATATCTATCAGCTTTACTTCTGGATCATAATTTTTTATGCCTTGTAAGGTGAATAAATGCGTCCAATTCTCAATGGTTTCTGTTTTTGGAATGAATTCGACCAAATAATTGCTGGCATTTTGATCGGTAAAGGCATATTGCCATTCAAATGGTATGGAAAAGCGTATTTTTTGGCTATAAATTGGAATCTCAACGGTTATTTTACGAGATTCTTGATCTGCGGCAAAAGCTGAAAGCGCCCAAACAGGTGCGATCAATAATAGTAAAAAGCCGATCCATTTTTTCATAAAGTTCACCTGATTTTTGATTTAGTTTAGCTCAGCTTTGATTAAATTGATAGCATCTTGGCTGTTCCATTGTGCGGGACCAAAAAGCCTGCCCACCTCATATCCATCTTTGTTAACCAACAAGGTTAGCGGCAGGCCTCTCGCATGAAAGCTGCGCATTGCTTTGGTGGTTGGGTCGGCATATAATTTTAGGTTTTTAATGCCAATTTCACTAAAGAATGCGACGGCACCATCAGATGATTTGCGGTCTACATTTAAAGTAACCACTTCAAATTGATCGCTGCCTAATTTGGCTTGAAGGTCATCCAATGTTGGCATTTCATGGCGGCAAGGCCCGCACCATGTTGCCCATAAATTAACCAATATGACTTTGCCTTTAAATGCATCAAAGGTTATTTTTTGCTGGTTGGGATCTAAAAAATCAACATGTGGTAATTTGGCGGGTTTTTGGTGGGTTATAAATGCTGCAACTTCACCTTTAGCGAGGGCTTGTCTTTTAGCAATATCAACAGATGTTTGCTGGTTTGATGCGTTCATTTCAGGTTCTAATACGGTTTTATAAATTAAATAACCGCCTAAAGCCGCGCTTAATAAAAAACTGAGTGTGATTATTATTTTTGTTAAAGATTTTTGTGGCATTTTGGGCAGTCCTATTCTATTTATCTTTATATATTCAATTTTGGTTTAAAGGGCAATATAATGAGCGATAAAAAATCAGCCAATCAAATGTGGGGCGGGCGGTTTGCCGATGCACCTGATGCGTTAATGGAAAAAATCAATGCATCCATTGGTTATGATCAACGATTTTATACTCAAGACATTGCTGGCTCTAAAGCCCATGCCACAATGCTTGCAGAATGCGGCATTATTTCGGCTGATGATGCCAAACAAATCCTTCACGGTCTAGACACAATATTGCGAGAAATTGCCGCAGGTGACTTTGAGTTTAAACCAGCGCTTGAAGACATTCATATGAATATTGAAGCGCGGCTTAAAGAAGTGATTGGTGAGGCGGCTGGGCGTTTGCATACTGGGCGTTCGCGCAATGACCAGGTGGCGCTTGATTTTAAACTTTATATCCGCGATCGGTTGGATGGGTTGATTGAACAAATTAGCGCTTTGATGAAGGTATTAGCGGTTAAGGCCGAAGCCTATGCTGATTTTGTGATGCCGGGCTTTACCCATTTGCAGGTGGCGCAGCCCGTTACTTTTGGGCATCATTTATTGGCCTATGTTGAAATGTTGGCTCGGGATAGATCGCGCTTTGAAGATGCGCGCAAGCGGATGAATTTATCACCGTTAGGTGCAGCAGCGCTGGCTGGCACTAGTTTTCCGATTGACCGACATATGACGGCAAAAGCGTTGGGATTTGATGGGCCAACTGCTAATAGTTTGGACTCTGTTGCGGATCGGGATTTTGTGATGGAAGCCTTGGCAGCGGCGTCTATAACTGCGATACATTTGTCGCGTTTGGCTGAGGAAATGGTGATTTGGTCAACCTCACAATTCTCTTTCATAAGAATGTCGGATAAATTTTCAACCGGCTCAAGCATTATGCCACAAAAGCGCAACCCTGATGCAGCGGAGTTAATTCGTGGCAAACCCGGACGGATTATTGGGGCATTAAATGCCATTATGATTGTGATGAAGGGCCTGCCGATGGCTTATGCAAAAGACATGCAAGAAGATAAGGAGATGACCTTTGACGCCTTGGATAACCTAGAGCTTAGCCTTGCTGCCATGGGCGGGATGGTTGATGATATTACCGCGCATCGTGATGTTATGGAAGTGGCTGCGGCAAGTGGGTTTGCGACCGCGACTGATTTGGCCGACTGGTGTGTTCGGGTGCTGAATATGCCATTTAGAGATGCCCATCATGTGACAGGGGCGATTGTGGCAATTGCCGAGCAGGCCAACAAAAGAATTGATGAATTATCGCTGGCTGAAATGCAAAATGTTGAACCTAAAATTACAGCGGATATATTTGATGTTTTGTCGGTGCAAAATAGCGTTAAAAGCCGGGTGAGTTTTGGCGGCACTGCGCCTGAAAATGTGGTAAAACAGGCAAAAAAGTGGCAAAAAATGCTCTAAAAAAGCGAAAATACTGCTATTAAAGCACTCAAAAGGTGCAAAATGACGTAAAAAAGAGTAGAAAATGCATTATTTTGATTATAAAAATGGCGAATTATACGCTGAAAATGTAAGTTTACGCGATATTGCTGCGCAAGTTGGTACACCATTTTATTGTTATAGTGCTGCAACAATTCGCCGCCATATTAAAATGTTTCAGGACTCATTTAAAGGCCGTGATGCACTTGTTTGTTACGCGATGAAAGCCAATAGCAACCAAGCGGTTTTAACCCTAATTGCAAAAATGGGTGCAGGGGTTGATGTGGTTTCGGGCGGTGAAATTAGCCGCGCGATAAAAGCTGGGTTTCCAGTCAGTAAAATTGTTTATTCAGGTGTTGCTAAAACCAGTGCAGAAATTAGACAAGGCCTTGAACTTGGCATTCATTGTTTTAATGCCGAAAGCGAGCCTGAACTTGAGCGGATTAACCAAGTTGCAGGGCAAATGGGTGTTAAAGCGCCAGTGTCGGTTCGGGTTAACCCCGATGTGGATGGCGGCGGACATGAAAAGATTATGACCGGGAAGTCGGAGAATAAATTCGGCATTCCTTGGCAAAAAGTTGATAAGGTTTATGAACTAATTGCGACTTTGCAAAATCTTGAAGTGGTAGGTATTGATTTACACATTGGCTCACAAATTACTGATTTGAAACCATTTTCTGAAGCGTTTGAGCGGATTGGCTCTTTGGTTGCGAAATTACGCGGTGTTGGGCATAAAATTCAGCATGTGGATTTTGGTGGTGGGTTGGGTGTGCCATATAAAAATGACAATGACATACCGCCCCACCCAGATGAATATGCGGCAATGATAAACCGTGTTGCAGGTGATTTGGGGGTTAAGTATATTTTTGAACCTGGCCGGATGATTGCCGCCAATGCAGGCATTTTGGTTGGTGAAGTGGAATTTGTTAAACATGGTGATGGGCGTGATTTTGTGATTACCGACATTGGCATGAATGATTTAATTCGCCCAACATTATATGATGCTTATCACGACATTAAGCCAATATCTGAACCGCAAAATGGTTTTGAAACCCGCATTGTGGATGTGGTAGGCCCGATTTGTGAAACGGCTGACTATATGGCGAAAGGGCGCGAGTTGCCAATTTTTAAACAGGGTGATTTACTGGCTGTTATGTCAGCAGGGGCATATGGTGCGGTGGCTGCAAATACTTATAATACCAGAGCGTTAATACCAGAAGTTTTGGTGGATAATGACCGTTTTGCGGTGGTTCGCAAGCGCCTTGAAGTTGAAGAAATTATCGCACTGGATATTGTGCCTGATTGGATATGACATAAATTTATAAAAACTAGCATATAGTATATAGAAAATAGTGGGTTTAAACCTATTGGTGTATAACTTAACTAAAGATATATGGATTAACCATAGTTTAACGCAATTATTATACTTAACGTCATAGGCGAAGGGGATAATGCTATGTTATTTTTTAAAAATTTAGTTAATTATTTTACAATTAATGCGCTAGAACCAGAATTAAACCGAGAACGATTTAGTGCCTTGATGAAACAAGTTCCGCTAATGTATAGTATATTGACGGTGAATTTGATCAGTTTGGCATATCCGCATATTGGCAGTGCGCCTGATTACTTAACCATTTATATACCTGCTGCATTTTGCTTGGTGTTTTTATATCGGAACATTGTTTATTATAGAACTTCTCTTGATAATTTGAAAGATGATAAGATTGTCAAACGGTTAAACTCAACGGTAATTTTATCGATCATTATTAGCATCATCTTTGTTATTTGGGCGATGGTCTTAGCGCAATATGCGTCAGATTTGATGCTTGTTCATATTGTATTTTTTCTCTATATTACGTTATATTGTTGCATATTTTGTCTATTGCACATCATGCAATCGGCAATTTATCTGACATTGATTATTATCTTGCCTTCATTTTTATATTTGATAACGCATGAAGAATTGGTGTTTAAAGCCATTGGTGTAAATAGTTTGTTGGTTTCTGCGGGGTTGATTTTTTTAGTGACCAATCACTATAAGAATTTTACAAGTTTGGTTGCTCAAAAAATTAAATTAACTGAGCAAAGTAGCCAATTGGAAAAGCTTAACCAAAACAACCTACAACTTGCGAATATGGATAGCCTTACATCGTTACCGAACCGCCGTAGTTTTTTTAGTCAACTGGGAGAACTAACCAGCAGGCAAGATAGCTTAAAACATCAAACAACGATAGTTGGTTTGTTGGATCTTGATGGATTTAAACGGGTTAATGATGTTTTTGGACACCCAACAGGTGATGATTTATTGGTTAAAACCAGTGAGCGATTGCACAATATTTTGGGTGAAGATATCGTTTTGGCACGCCTTGGGGGCGATGAGTTTGGTTTGATTATCAATAAAGCTGAAGATGTTAAAAATGTAATTGGGGTGGGTGAAAAAATTTGTGAGGCGATGCGCCTGCCATTCAAATTGCGTGAAGGCAGTGTTCAGATTACTGCAACGATTGGATTTGTGGAATATCCTACAATGGGAGAAGACTCAAAAACTTTATTTGAGCGGGCTGATTATGCGCTTTGTTATTCGAAACAAAATAGCAAGGGTAAGCCGGTTATATTTTCGAGTGATCATGAAACCATTATTCGCGAAGTTTCTAGTATTGAACATCAATTGCATGAAGCGGATTTGAATAAAGAATTATCGATTATGTTTCAGCCAATTGTGGATATGCATAGTGGCAAGACTAAAGGATTTGAAGCCTTGGCGCGCTGGAATAACCCTATATTGGGTTATGTGAGGCCTGATATATTTATACGAAGTGCAGAGCAAATGGGTACGGTAAGCAAACTGACCTCAATTTTGTTAAGCAAAGCACTTAAGCTTGCATGTGAATGGCCAGATGAATTATACATGTCGTTTAATTTGTCTATTCACGATTTATCTTCGCCGCAGACAGTATTAAATATTATAAATATTGTTGAAAAATCAAACTTTCCGAATGATAGAATTGTGTTTGAAGTGACTGAAACAGCCGTAATGCATGATTTTGAAAAGGCTAATGAAGCTTTGCATATGCTTAAGCTATTGGGTGCAGAAATTGCATTGGATGACTTTGGGACTGGTTACTCATCTCTAAGTTATGTGCAGCGTATGCCAATTGACAGGCTTAAAATTGACCGTAGCTTTATCAATGAAATTGATACAGATAAGAATACCCGTAATATTGTGCGTACCATTATTGATCTATGCAATAATTTAGACCTTTATTGTATTGTTGAAGGGGTTGAAACTGAAGATCAATTGGCTGCATTAGAGCAAGTTGGTGGGCGTTATATACAGGGTTATTATTATAGCCGGCCATTAGTTCCTGAAGATGCATTGGACTATTTAGCACAACATATAGATATGCCGAAAGTGAAAACACTGGCTGAAAAATGGTCCAATGTTTAGTTTATAATATTTATATAATTACTGATTAAAGTATGAAAGCAGCATCCTATAGATCGGTGCTGCTTTCATATTATTATTGGATATTATTAGTTTTAACTAGTTTTTATATTTTTTAATCTCACCGTTTTTAAGGCGCGTAACATATGAGACTAGCTCTTTTTTGACAATCGGCATTAAGAAGTAGATTGCAAAAATATTGACTACGGCCATGGCAAAGATTGCGGCGTCTGAGAAGTCAATCACTGGGCCTAAGCTTGCTGCAGCGCCAATGACAATGAAAATACAGAATAGAATTTTAAAGCTGAGTTCTGCATTTTTACTTTCGCCAAATAAATATGTCCATGCTTTTAGGCCATAATATGACCAAGAAATCATAGTAGAGAAAGCAAACATGATAACGGCAACACCCAAAAGATAAGGGAACCAGCTAATACCAGCACCAAAAGCGGCGGATGTTAATGCCACGCCTGTATTATTATCTACTGTTGCAATGCGTGCGCCATCTAAGACATAAAGGCCTGTTGCTGGGTCTGAAATGAGTTGACCTGAAATGGTGATAACCAATGCGGTCATTGTACAAATCACCACGGTATCAATTAATGGTTCTAGCAATGATACAAAACCTTCGGTAATTGGCTCTTTGGTTTTAACCGCACTATGGGCAATGGCTGCTGAGCCAACCCCTGCTTCATTTGAGAAAGCCGCACGTTTGAAACCTTGAATAAGCGCGCCAACAAAACCACCAGCAACACCAAGGCCTGTGAAAGCACCAGTGAAAATTTCGTTAAATGCCCAGCCAATTTTGTCATAATTTACCATTAAGATAACCAGTGCTGCACCGACATATAAAACGCCCATAATTGGTACAATTTTTTCGGTTACACGGGCGATGGATTTAACACCACCTACAATTACTACAAATACGATTACAGCAAAGATAATACCTGTTATCCAACCTGGATAATCACCAGTAATGCCTGAAATAGCTGCATGAGCTTGGTTGGCTTGGAACATATTACCGCCACCAAACGCGCCTAAAATACAGAAAATGGAGAATAACACTGCTAGAAATTTACCGCCAAATAGGCCGCGTTCTTTAAAGCCTTTTGAAATATAATACATTGGGCCACCTGAGACGGTGCCATTGTCATATTCATTTCTATATTTAACACCTAAGGTACATTCGGTGAATTTTGCCGCCATGCCTAACAGGCCTGCGGTTATCATCCAAAAAGTAGCACCCGGCCCGCCAATGGCGACCGCGACACCAACACCTGCAATATTGCCAAGGCCAACAGTGCCTGATAGGGCCGTTGCTAAAGCTTGGAAATGACTAACCTCACCCGCGTCATCGGGGTTTGAATAATCGCCTTTTACCAATGCGATGGCATGACCAAAGAACCTAAATTGCACAAAGCCGAAATAGACAGTGAAAATGCTTGCTGCAACCACTAACCATAATACGATCCACGGGAAATTCGTGCCATAAAGCGGTGCAAAAATAAAGTTTACAAATGGCCCAGTGAAGTTAGCAAAAACTTCGTTTACTCTGGCATCTAAGCTTGTTGCCTGTTCAGCTGATGCATTGCTTATCATTAAAAATAAGCTTGATATGATCAGCATTAATTTTTGATTTAATTTCATTATATCCTCCCAAATATGCTCTTTTATATAACGGTTACTGGTATGGTAGATTCCATCACTAGATTTGCAACGGAACTGCCAAAGATGCGGGTTTTAATGCTGGCATCTGACGTGCGGCGCACAATGATTTGATCGGCATTTTGCTCTTTTGCGACCCTATTTAGTGCATCGGCAACATTACCATGGGTTACGATACCGCTGGCTTTAATGTTGGCTGCTTCGAGTTTTTTAAGCACAGGTGCGATAATGCGATTGGTCGCAAGCTCTGTTTCCTCTTCACGGCGTTTATGGCGCTCGGCATTTTCCTCATTGGTTTGAAATGAGAATGGTGACCATTCGATCACGTAAACCACGATCAATTCGCAATTGCCGATTTGGGTTGATAATTTTGACGCAAATTCGATGGCTCGATTGTCCGAACTTTCGCCGTCAACGCCTATTATGAGTTTGGTGGACATGTTGCTCTCCCTTTTTATAATCAATTTCTAGGTTGAAATTGGACATTCACCCGTTAAAGTATAGTTAATGATACATTAATTTTTAATATTTGAAAGATATTTTGTAAAAGCTTAAATTTGCAGGATCTGATTACTGTTTAGTTGATTTAAATCAAATAGTTATATTTACTATTTTTTGTGGATTGATTAATGCTTTTGTTAATTTGGCTTGAAATTGAATCTAATTTATTTGCGCCTTGCATAATATGAAGTTTATCTTCTATACTGACCTTCCTTAGAATCATTCTAAAAAATTGTATGTATTTTGGAGGCTTGAATGGCTGATAAGTCGAAAGATAATGGAATTGAAGATGCATCTTCACTTTCGACCATTAAAAAATTATGGCCTTATATGTGGCCTGCGGATCGTAAAGACCTAAAATTACGTGTTGTGCTAGCGATTGTGGCTTTATTGGTTGCAAAAGTATTTTCGACTTTAGTTCCTTTTGCTTATAAAGGGCTAATTGATGCGCTTGGCACTCCTAGTGATAGTGAACAGATTTTATACCTTAGTTTGTCATTGCCAATTATTTTTGCCATTGCTTATGGATTGGGGCAGATATTTGAAGCGGGCTTTATGCAATTGCGCGATATATTATTTGCATCAGTTGGGCAACATGCGGTACGCGGCTTGGCAAAACGTTGCTTTAAACATTTGCATGCATTATCGCTCAGATACCATTTGCAACGCCGCATTGGTGGCCTCTCGCGGGTGATTGAACGCGGTACAAAAGGCATTGAAACCATTGTGCGCTTTACGATGTTGAACACTGCACCTGCTTTGGTTGAGTTTCTTATTATCGGGTTTGTATTTGTTTGGATGTTTGGGTGGTCTTTTTTTGGCGTAATGGTGGTAACCATTTGGGGGTATATTTATTTTACCGTTAAAGCCAGTAATTGGCGCATAGCGATTAGACGCAAGATGAATGACAGTGATACTGAAGCCAATTCAAAGGCCATTGACAGTTTGCTTAACTTTGAAACGGTCAAATATTTTGGCAATGAGGCGATGGAGTTGGAGCGGTTTGACCGTTCTATGAAGGATTATGAAAGTGCTGCGATTAGGATGTGGACTTCCTTAGGTTTTTTAAACTTTGGGCAGGCGTTTATATTCTGGGTCGGGATGATTGTGATTAGTGTTATGTCTGTAAATGGGGTTTTAACAGATAGTATGAGTTTGGGTGATTTCGTGTTGATTAATGTGTTTATGATGCAAATCTACCGACCGCTTAACTTTATTGGATTTGTATATCGAGAAATTCGCCAAGGGCTTACTGATATAGAAGTGATGTTTACACTGCTTGATCAAGATGCGGAAATTCAGGATAAGCAGGGTGCGAAACCGCTTGAACTTGACGGTTCGGTGTTAAAATTTGATGATATTAAATTTAGCTATGATGCTGAGCGGGAAATTCTTAAAGGCATTAGTTTTGAAGTGCCTGAAGGTAAAACCATTGCGATTGTGGGGCCGTCTGGAGCGGGAAAATCGACTATATCGCGGTTGATTTACCGATTTTATGATGTGATTGATGGCAGTGTTGAAATTGATGGGCAAGATGTGCGTGATGTGACGCAAAAATCATTGCGTGCGGCGATTGGCATGGTGCCGCAAGATACGGTCTTATTTAATGATACGATTGCTTATAATATTCGCTATGGTCGGCCAGATGCCAGCGATGAGGCGGTTAAAGAGGCGGCGAAACTGGCGCAAATTGCTGATTTTATTGACCAACTACCCCAAGGCTATGATACGTCTGTTGGCGAGCGTGGATTGAAATTATCGGGCGGTGAAAAACAAAGGGTGGCTATTGCACGGACTATTTTGAAGAATCCTGCGATATTAATATTAGATGAGGCGACATCGGCACTGGATACGCAGACTGAGCGTGACATACAATCTGCGCTTGATCATATTGCTAAAAACCGCACCACGTTGGTGATTGCGCATAGGCTTTCGACAGTGATTAATGCCGATGAAATTATTGTATTGCGGGCTGGAGAAATTGCTGAACGCGGTAACCATAATAGCTTACTTACACTTGATGGGCTTTATGCGCAAATGTGGAACCGCCAACGTGAGGCGGATGAAGCGGGTGCTAAACTGGCTTTATTGAAGGAGCAGCTTTAAACAGATATAAAGCTGATGAATTATTATAGTTGATTGGTAATATTGGGTTTATGATTTTAATAAAAAAGATAGATGTTCAGTTTTCGGTAGCGTAGAATTTTATCATATAATAATTTTATGATTTTATGGTGGGTGATATGCTTAATAAATTATCTTTTGATGAAAAATATGCGGCTATTGGGCAGAAGACATCGCTTTATGAAGGCGTGTTTGTTACTTGTGTGACCAGTACAGGGATTTTTTGCAGGCCGTCTTGCCGGGCTAAAAAACCGCTGGCTAAGAATGTAGTATTTTATGATACTGTTCAAGAAGCCATTCAAACTGGGTTTAGGCCATGTAAGGTTTGTAAACCGATGGAAATGGAGGGCGAGGCGCCTGGCTATGTCAAAAATATTATAAAAGAGTTGCAGCAAGACCCATATTTGAGAATCAAGGATTGGGATTTGCGCGAGCGGGGGATTGAGCCTAGTCAAATTAGGCGGTGGTTTAAGAAAAATCACAATATGACATTTCATAGTTATCAGCGGATGATGCGGATTAACCAAGCCTATAACCAAATTAAGGGGGGCAATAGTGTGACTAACACTGCATTTGGACTGGGATATGACAGCTTAAGTGGGTTTAATGACGGGTATAAAAGCATATTTGGCAAAGCGCCTAAGGCAATTGAACATCAAAATGTGATTAACATCATTCGATTTACAACTCCATTGGGGGCGATGTTTGCTTGTGCTACCGATAAGGGCCTATGCTTGCTGGAATTTACTGACCGGCCGATGTTGGAGACTGAATTTAAAGATTTATGTAAGCGGTTAAAGGCGGTGATTTTGCCGGGAAAGAATGTGTTTTTGGATGCGGCTCAGCTTCAGATTTTGGAATATTTTGCAGGAAAACGGACAGGGTTTGATTTGCCGCTAGATACGCCGGGTACTGCATTTCAGAATATTGTATGGGCGGCTTTGCAAAATATTCCCTATGGCCAGACGCGATCCTATAAACAACAGGCGATAATGATTGAAAAACCAACGGCAGTTCGTGCGGTGGCTTCGGCCAATGGGATGAATAGGATAGCGATTATTATTCCCTGCCATCGGGTGATTGGAGTTGATGGCAGTTTAACGGGATATGGCGGTGGGTTGGTACGCAAACAATATCTGTTGGATTTAGAAGGCTAAAATTGAATTTAGAAGTTAGGGTTATCAGAAATAAAAAACCCGCATCAATTTAATGATGCGGGTTTTTAATATTTTAAACGTAAAGGTTTATGCAACTGCGCTATCATCGGCAGCGGCTTCGGCTGCATCCAATTTCTTTTGACGCGATGCAACGCCGGTGTTTAATTGCTCAAGCACCAATGCGATGGCCGCCGCATCTTCGATCTGTTTGATCGCGCCAACTTCTAGCGATAGGCGCTCTAATGCAGCTTCATATAATTGACGTTCAGAATAGCTTTGCTCTGGTTGAGACTCGCTACGATAAAGGTCACGAACCACCTCGGCAACCAATAAAATTTCACCACTGTTGATCTTGGCTTCATATTCTTGTGCGCGGCGCGACCACATGGTGCGTTTTACCCTTGGGCGGCCAGTTAAGGTTTTGAGTGATTTTTTTAGGAAGCCTTCATTGGATAATTCACGCATGCCAACAGAATTTGCTTTTGCTACAGGAACGCGCAATGTCATTTTTTCTTTTTCAAATTTTATGACATAAAGTTGCAATTCTAGGCCAGCAATTTCTTCAGTTTCTATTGCGGTAACCTCGCCTACGCCATGGGTAGGATATACGATAAGTTGATCTATTTTAAAGCTTAGTTTATTGATAGCTTTAGCGGCCATATTCATTACCTTTCGCATGGTCTTGTTACTCAAAACCAAATTATAAGCCCATATGTTTAAGGCTAATTACTCTCTGCTATTCCGATTTAAATATTTAGATTTAATACAGTTGTCAAAAGGCAGTTAAGATCAAATTTCGAGAAATATTTTCCCAAGAAAAGACCAAACCTGTTCTGGTGCTATATATTAAAATGTCAAATAAGAGTCTCTACAATCTTTAGAATCGGGTTGGATATAGTGTCATCTTGCAACTTAAATTGATTTGATGGATTATACCATTAATGCAGCTTGTTGAGATATATAGCATATTTATTAACAAAATGCAAAATTATCTATCGCTTGGCCTATGTTGGCGATGCGGAAAGGCTATATTTGGAGAAATATAGAAATCTTTTAAAATTATTAGTTACTTGTTTTATAAGGTATAACCTTAATTTATTATTGATTAACTATGCCTATTAACCATTGCTTAAGAAAGATTAATGACACTTAATCATAAGCGTTTATGTTAACCTTTTGAGTTGAAATTGCTCTCATATGCTTTAATAGTATTTGAGTTAATGACAATGGCTTGAGTTAATGACAATGGCTTGAATTTATGAAAATGGGCTTGAATTTATGAATTTTGATCAATCTCTGGTATTTGGGCTGCTTGGCTTTGTATTTGTTATGTTGATATGGGGTAAGCTGCGTTATGACTTGGTGGCTTTTAGCGCTTTGGTGATTGCGCTAATTGTTGGGATTGTGCCTGTCGAGCAAGCGTTTTCAGGCTTTGGACACCCTGCAACGGTGATTATTGCATTGGTTTTGATTGTTTCTAAAGGCTTGCAAAAGAGCGGTGCTATTGAGTTGCTTGCACAAATGCTGATTAAATCTGGGCGTTCACTTTCCAACCATATTGGGGTAATGGCGGGGTTAGTTGCATCCTTAAGCGCAGTGATGAATAATGTGGGTGCATTGGCATTGCTGATGCCCGTTGATTTGGACGCTGCCAAAAAGGCCAAGCGCAGCCCTGCATTAACCTTAATGCCTTTATCTTTTGCTTCTATATTGGGCGGGATGATTACTTTAATTGGTACGCCACCGAATATTATTATTGCGTCATTTCGGGAGAAATCGCAAGGTGAAGCTTTCTCGATGTTTGACTTTGCGCCTGTTGGTCTGGTTGTAGCGGTGATTGGTGTGGCATTTATTAGTTTTATTGGATGGCGGTTAATTCCCAAATCGTCAACCAGTCATAATATTACTGAAGATTTAATGGCTTCGGCTGACTTTGTTGTGGAACTGCGGGTTGCAAAAAATAGCAAAGTAATCGGTAAAAAAATTAGTGAATTGGATGAAGATTGTGAAGAATATGACGTGTCTATCATCGGATTGGTTCGTGGTGGAAGGCGAAAAGCTGGCCGAGCTAGACGAGAAGTGATTGAAGATGGCGATATTTTAATATTGCAAGCATCGGCTGATGCGATTGATAAGTTTTTAGGGTTTCTAAATTTAGAATATGTTGGGTCAGAGCAGCATGGTAAAGGGTTGAGCGGTGTTGACCTTACGTTAAGCGAAGTGGTTGTGACGGATAGTGCGCGGATTGTTGGGCGTAGCGCCTATGATTTACGCCTTTTAGCGCGAAAGGGTGTGACTTTGCTTGGGGTTTCGCGTCAAGGCAAGCAGATTAAACAAAGGGTTCGCAAGGTAACGTTAGAGGCGGGTGACATATTATTGTTGCTTGGCCCATCCCATTCATTGGAAGACAGTATTACTTGGCTTGAATGCCTGCCTTTGGCCAAGCGCGGCCTTTCGGTTATTCAGCGGGATAAAGCCATTTGGGCGGCGGGTATTTTTGCCACGGGCATTCTGCTGGCTAGTTTTGGTTTACTATATTTGGCGGTAGCTTTAGCGGCGGTGGTTATTTTTTATATTTTACTTAAGATTGTACCAGCGCGGGATGTTTATGTATCTATTGAATGGCCAGTGATTGTTTTATTAGGCTCGCTTATACCGATTGGCGCGGCGCTTGAGGCCTCTGGTGGGACGCAATTGCTTGCCAATGGCATTGTTAACTTAGCCGCAGGATCGCCCCCATGGGTGTTATTGACTTTATTGATGCTGGTGACTATGACGTTATCAGATGTGCTTAATAATACGGCAACGGCAGTGATTGCAGCGCCGATTGCGGTTAATATTGCCAATAGTTTACAGGTTAATGTTGACCCATTTTTAATGGTGGTTGCGGTGGCGGCATCATGCGCGTTTTTAACCCCCATTGGCCACAAGAATAACACCTTGATTATGGGCCCCGGTGGTTATAAATTTAGTGATTATTGGCGGATGGGTTTGCCGCTTGAGATATTGGTTGTGGTGGTTTCTATCCCCGCCATTATGTTTTTTTGGCCACTTTAGACATGACGATATTTTGACTTGTCATCGACTTGTTAACTTTTTATTCATAATTTGATAAAGAGTCGACTTTTTGGATGAAATGGTTTATTTCAGGCAGTGAGTAAAAGTCTGAATTGGTGGTTTTATATGCGTTTTAGTAAGTTGTCTATTGTAGCATTTGCGAGTTTATTGTTAGCAGCCTGCGCGATTGTACCTGGCGGTGATGTTTATATATCAGAGCAAGACCAAAAAGTTAATGCGCAGTCGCCATCGATTAGTGTTGAACAGATTGAATTTGTAAAACTAACCTCTGAAAATACCAAGCGTAAAACGGTTAAGTTGCGAAAACCATATAGAAATTTTAAACTAGAAGCTAGAGTTGACAAATATTCCTACCGTGTTGGCGCTGGTGATGTGCTAAAGGTATCGGTTTGGGAACATCCTGAATTGTTAAATTTAGGCACTAGTGAGACGGTTATTCCAGTTGTTGGGTTTCAGGTTGATAGTAGGGGTAAGATATTTTACCCGCATGTTGGGGTTTACCATGTTGGCGGAAGAACCGTATTTGCTATTCGCGAAGGGTTGCGTGAGGCGCTGAGTCAATTTGTTAAAAACCCGCAACTTGATGTAACGGTGATAAAATATGTTGCTAATAAAATTTATATGACTGGGCAATTGGCAAAACCAATTCCGATTGTTATGCAGGGCCAAGCAATTACGTTGCTTGATGCCATAAATTCTGCAGGCGGTGTTTCTTCAAAAGCAGATTTAAATGATATTGTGGTGATTAGAAAAGGTAAGCGCCGCCATATTGACCTTTATGCGATGCTGCATTATGGCGATATGCGCCAGAATATATTATTACAAAGTGGCGATCAGATACATGTTGGCGCTACTAAACCCAAATATGCCCATATTATGGGGCAGGTGGTAACGCCAAGCACTATTAGCATAAGCCCAGAAGGGGTTAGCTTGGCCGACGGGCTAGCCAGTTCGCGCGGTATTAATGAATTAACAGCGGATGCGAAAGCCATTTATATTATTCGTGAGAGTAAAATTAAAGGCAAAGTGGCGAAAGTTTATATGCTAGATTTAAGCAATATGGCGGCGATGGTTCTGGCGGCTAAGTTTGACTTAAAGGCTGAGGATGTTGTGTATATTGCTAAGTCGCCAATTGTTAAATGGAACCAATTATTATCGGTAATACGCCCAACAATGAGTTTGGTGGATGCAGTATCGACCACTAGAAATAGTGTTAACAATATATTGAAATGAGTTAAATAGAGGTTGGATGGTAAAAAATATTCTCGTGCTATGTATGGCAAATACGTGCAGAAGCCCGATTGCCGAAAGTTTGCTGCAGCGATATTTACCAAGCTATAATGTTACATCTGCTGGCATTATGGCTCAAGAAGGGGCTGCGATTAGTGAATATTCCACCATTTTGCTGAAAGAATTTGGAATTGATGCAAGCTTACATGTTTCTAAACAAGTTACCAAAGAATTATGCGATGAAAATGACCTTATTTTGGTGATGGAACAGCAACATATTGCTAAGCTTATCAAAATCAACTCAAATATTCAGAGTAAAATAATTCTAATTGGAAAATACCAAAATGATGTTGAGGTCTTAGACCCGTTTAAAAAAGGTATGAATTCATATGAATATGTGTTTAAACAGCTTAATATTGCGTGTAATGCGTGGGCAAAAAACCTAGATGAATGCTTGGAAAATTAAATGGTGACTCAAGAAAATCAACTTAGTGAGCAAGATGTTGAAATTGATATAGGGAAAATATTCTTAGTTTTATGGCGCAAAAAGTGGCTGATAGCGTTAGTCTCGCTGATTTTTGCTGCTGTTGGCGCGATTTATGCAATTTTATTAACGCCAATCTATACAGGCAATGCGTTGTTGCAAATTGAGTCAAAATCTAGCGGATTTGCCGGTATCTCGGGACTTTCGGATGCATTTAGTGGCGGGGGTGCTGGTGGGGAGACATCTACTGAACTACAACTGATGAAGTCGCGTAAGGTTTTGCGGCCCACGGTGGAAAAATTTAATATGGAAATAGAGGCTAGCCCTAAAACATTTCCTTATATTGGTGGTTATTTTTACCGAAAATATGTAAAACCTAAAAGATTAAGCGATCAACAATATGCTGAGCCATTATTGGGTGGTTATTTTTCATCTAGCCAAAAATATGCATGGGGCGGGGAAAAAATAAGCATTGGTCAATTTGATATTTTTAAAAAATATTATAATAAAACGCTGACTGTTATTGCGATAGCTGATGATAAATTTAGTTTGCACATTGATGACAAGGAAATTTTGAAAGGCGTTGTTGGTGAAAAACATCGTGTTGCTGAATATGGGATTACCATTTTAATTGATAAATTATTGGGGCGGCCAGGTAGTTATTTTAGCCTAAAGCGAGTGGACCAAATTACGGTTATTGAAAAGTTGAGTAATGACCTGAAAGTGACTGAAAATGGCAAATCAAGCGGCATTATAAAGTTTAGTTTAGATGGCCCAGATAAGGCTACAATAAAGCAGATAATGCAATATATATTACTAACC
>JADGDI010000090.1 GCA_016744975.1 Hyphomicrobiales bacterium
ATTTATAACCATCTATTTTAAACTCTTCTAATTGTATTAGTGATTTTTCAACCCAATGTTTTATAGTTTGATTTTTAAATTTTGAGAAAAATGCCATCCTAAACATAAGTCCTTGTTCAAAGTAACTGCTTGTTAAGTTTTTATTAAATAATGGCATATGAGCACTCCAACCCATAAAGTGGTATTTGTTTTTTGAGGATTTGATAAGGCCATAACCATAATCAAGAGCCTGATATTTGTCATTTGCAACATATTCAATAATTGCATCAATTTTTTTTTGAAAATTATATGAAACTTTACTGTAGACATAAGAAAAAATAAAAATGTCGTGTACCAAAGGAAGTGTTATTTCATTGTTTTTGTAATAAATGCGATTTACTAATTTTTTTGACCCATATTGACTGGGGATTTTCAATTGGGAACTAGGCGTATATATATCATATTTAATAGGCGAGAGAGTGATGAAGTGATAAAGAGTATCAATTCTATCAATCACTACCCTTTCTACCAATTCATGAGAACAACCTGCTGCATACAGGTAACCTGCAACTACATAACGTGCTAAAAAGTCGTAGATATTATTTTTATCGTGTGAACCAAGAAATTGTATATATTTTTGTAAAATGTTTTGATCAAGTATATCATTAATTGACAAGCCAAATGTTAAAAGTTTGCCAAATGCATTTTCAAAGTAAAAGTCTTTACTGCCCAGTATGGTTGTACTTATTTTATCCGTTGGTAGATTATTTTTCCAATAAGTGATTATTGGCAATTTTAACAAATCGCTATAATTGGCTTTATATTCTTTACTATTTTCACCCTCAATTCTACTTAAAAGCAAATGCGTTATTATAGTACCACTGTTTTTTCTTATGAAATCAAGTTGCATTTGACTAGTTTTAGTCTGTTTTCCAGTTGCACTATTTTTAACCATTGATACCCTTCAATCTAATAAGGAGTTAATTAACTTATTTCACTATAAAAATAGCAAATTGTCAATAATATTGGCCAACCATATATTACCCATTACCAATCAAGCATTTTAGAATCTACGCTATGTTGATTGATGTCAAAAACTGTCAGTATGGTTCTGTTAAGCTGATTTGAAAGGAAATTATATGACCTCACCATATTTAAATCTCGATACTGATAGTATTGCTCAAGAGCATATTTGCTGCGCTATTGGTAAAGGCAAACATCAAAAAGGCGAGCAGATTAAACGAGATTGGCTTGCACAGGAATTTCACCATGGGTTGGTTTTTCGCAAGCTTAATGAACGCGGCAAGGTTTTCATTGAAATTGTGCCGAGCGAATATGCTTTAAAACCAATTGTTGCACCTAATTTTATGGTTATTCATTGCTTATGGGTATCGGGCAAGTTTAAAGGCCATGCCCATGGCAAAACTTTATTAGATTTTGCTATAGAAGAAGCAAAAAAACAGAATAAGGATGGCATCTGTGTATTAGCGGGCAAAGCTAATTATATGACGGATAGTAAGTTTTATCGGTATTTTGGGTTTGAAAAAGTTGACCAAACTGACAATGGTATATTTGAACTTATGTCACTTGCTTTTGATGAAAGTGCTACTATTCCTCAAATTGCTAAACCTGCAAAAACATCAGTGCTAGTTGGCGGATGCGATGTTACGGTTTTTACGACTCCACAATGTCCGTTTGTACCAACATGCCTTGACGATTTAAAAACTGTTGCAGCAGAGATGGGCTTAAATGTAAATATAGTGAATGTTAAAAGCCATCAAGAAATTTGCGAGGCGCCCTCTCCCTTTGGTACATATGGTGTTTTTTTAAATGAAAAATTTGTTACCCATGAAATGCAAAATGAAAAGGGATATCAAAGAATATTTAGCAAATTTCTAGCTTAGGCCAGTTCAGGGATTTGATTTTCAATTGCCCACTGTTTAATAAGAGATTTTCGATATGGTTTGTATTTTTTGTCCATCACTTCTAATTTTTGCATGCGCTCGGTACGGAAAGACCTGAAAGCCTTGCGCTTTTCACACCAAGCAACCAAGTTGCGATTATCGTAGAAATGCGCCATTAATATCGGCCATACGATGCGTGTGGTCACATCGCTTTTGGCATCAGCATAAGTGATTTTGATTTTGAACTGGTTGCGTAGAGCGTGTCTAATGTCAGCCACATTCACTGTTTCTTCTTTAATCTTTACAAATTGCGGGGCATATAAATCGGTGTTTAGAAATAATGCCGATAAGTCATCAGGTATTCTGGTTGATATTTTGCCTACTAGGTTTTTAGCCGCTTTGGCTAAGTCCTTATCAGCACGCTCCTGCACCATGCGCATACCGAGCATTAAGGCCTCTAGCTCATCTTCGGTGAACATCATTGGCGGGAGATGATAGCCATCACCCATCACATAGCCGACCCCAGCTTCGCCATCTATTGGTGCGCCGGAAGCTGTTAAGGTGACCATATCACGGTAGATGGTACGCGGTGTTACCTCTAATTCTTCTGCCATATATTGGGCGGTGACTGGCCTACGTTCGCGGCGCAGTAGTTCGATAATTTGAATTAGTCTATCGGCACGTTTCATAGTTGCCTCATTTTCATTGTCGTCTCATTGTTGATAAGTTAGCTTAGTATATCAATGCTGACATATAATGTCAGTATTATTTCTATAGATATGAGCCAATAATTAAGGAATGAATTTATGATTGAGCTAACAATTTTCCCACCCTATTTGAACTGTCGAAGCGCTAGCCCGTTTAGTATGAAAGCTGAGCTTTTATTAAAAATGAGCAAAGTCGACTATAAAACCATATTGGGAGACAATCCCTCAAAAGGGCCAAATGGTAAATTGCCATTTATAGTTGATGGGAATGAAACCATTGCCGATAGCCATTTTATATATCAGCATATATGCCAAAAGTATAATATTGATTTGGATGCTGGCTTAACAAATCAACAACGCGCAGTTGGCACTGCATTTACAAGGCTTGTGGAGGATCATTTATATTGGATTCTGGCATATTCAAGATGGTTAGATCCTGAGTTTAATCGTGCAATTGTTCGTTTTTTTGACCATTTACCATTTGGTATTCGCCAGCTTGTTATTAAAGCTGCAAATAGTACAGTTAAAAAGGCAGTGCATCATCATGGTATTGGGCGGCATAGCAAAGATAAGATATATCAATTTGGTTGTGAGGACATTGATGCAATAGCTGCGCAACTTGGCGATTCTTCATATTTTTTAGGTGATCGACTGGCGAGTGTTGATGCCATTATTTATGGCATGTTAGCAGCGATTGCCTATCCTGATATCGCAACAAAAATGAAGGAACAAGTCGTGAAATATGATAACTTATTGGATTATATGAAGCGCATTGAGATAGAATTTGATTTCACCCCATTTGTCAGATCATCTAATTAGATTGAATGCTTTTGGCGATTATGTTCAGATTTTCAAGTGGTAGCTTGCTCAATAAAACATGGCCGAATTTGGCTTTATGCCAGGTGACTTGATTGTATTTTTTGGTTTCTTGACTGGTTGTATCGCCATCGTTGGCAGATTTTGATTTTGTGATAAAATAAGCGAGTTGCTGATCGTTGTCATTTATATATAATAGATAAGTTGCGGGCTGATCTGCAGCCACGGTTAGTCGAGCGCCAATAAATTCTAGGCCGAAACTTTGCAAATTTGGTATTTTGAAATTGGGTTTGAGTGCTTTTGAAAACCATGCTTCGATTTGCTTTTGATCTATTGCGTTTAGCTCAACGGTTCTTGCTGCTTGCTTGGCATATATCGCGTGTGCTTGGGCTGCGACCTTAGCGATGTTAAATGTGATTTCGCCAAATAGCTGCTCAACCATGCGGTTGGCACTATAGCCCATTAACACACCTACCGCTAGAATCAGCGCCATCGCGGTTTTTTGAGATGATGGGAGCTTTGGGTTTTTTTGACGTCTTTTGAGGGGACGGATATAATTACCCACTGGTTTTTTTATAGGATCAGGGCCTTTCATCGACTTTTGGGTTCTTATCGGGCTTTTATTTATCGGGTCAGGGTTTTTCATCAGCTTCTCTGGTATCTTATCGCATCACTACAGCATTATTATGTGCAAATTCACATTAATAATTTTATAAGATTGGTTTTTTTTATAAATTCCTTTAATAAAGCCACATGTTAAATATTCAAGACCTCACATATCGTATCGAAGGCCGCATTTTATTTGAAAATGCTACGGCCAATATCCCCTCTGGACACAAAGTTGGCCTTGTTGGTCGCAATGGTGTCGGCAAATCTACGTTGCTTAAAATTCTGAATAAAGAGTTGAATGCAGAAGGTGGCCATATCACCACATCACGGGGGGCAAAAATCGGTATGGTTAGCCAAGAAGCACCCGGCGGGCCTGAAAGCTTGATTGAATGGGTGTTATCCCAGCATACCGAAATGAATGATTTATTTACTGAGGCTGAAACCTGTACCGACCCTGAGCGGATTTCGGACATTCAACTGCGTTTGGTAGATATTAATGCACATAGTGCCAAATCACGCGCGGCGACCATTTTGTCGGGTCTTGGGTTTGATGAAGATGCACAAAAGCGTGCATGTGGTGACTTTTCTGGTGGTTGGCGCATGCGCTTATCGCTGGGGGCTATTTTGTTTTTAGAGCCAGATATTTTAATGCTCGACGAACCGACTAACTATCTTGACCTTGAAGGCACAATGTGGCTTGAGGCTTACCTTAAGACCTATCCATATACCGTTTTAATTGTTAGCCATGACCGTGATTTGTTGAATAAATCGGTTAATCATATTTTAAACCTAGAAAACCAGAAATTGCAGCTTTATCGCGGTGGATATGACACGTTTGAAGACCGTCGCCGTGAACATATGGAGCAACAACACGCAGCTAAGAAAAAACAAGACGAACAACGCAAGCATATGCAAGCGTTTGTTGACAAGTTTAAAGCCAAAGCCAGCAAAGCCAAGCAAGCTCAAAGTCGTGTTAAAATGATTGAAAAGCTTAAGCCTATTGCCGCTATGTCTGAAAACTCAGTTGCGCCCTTTAACTTCCCTTCTGCTGAGCGGACGTTTAACCCACCGATGATGCGGTTTGAAAATACTTCGGTTGGTTATGAAGCAGGCAAGCCAATTCTTAAAGACATAAATTTGCGCATGGACCCTGATGATAGGATTGCGCTATTGGGCGCGAACGGTAATGGCAAATCGACTTTTGCAAAGCTATTAGCCCATAAGCTTGAGCGAATGGGTGGTGAATTTTTCCATCATAAGAAAGTGAAAGTTGGTTACTTTGCACAACATCAAATGGATGAACTTGATGAAACACTGACACCATACCAAGTTATCAAAGACTTGATGCATGATAAAACTGAAGCACAAGTTCGTTCACGCGTTGCTCAAATTGGCTTTGATTTAGACCGTGCCAATACCAAATGTGAAAACTTATCAGGTGGTGAAAAAGCGCGTATGTTATTTGCGCTTGCTACATTCCATGCGCCTAACCTTCTAATTTTAGACGAACCTACCAACCATTTGGATGTTGATAGTCGCCAAGCTTTGATTTTGGCATTGAATGATTATGAAGGCGCTGTTGTGCTGATTAGCCATGATCGCCATCTGGTTGAGGCAAGTGCAGATACTTTATGGATTGTCGACCAAGGCACGGTTAAAGTTTATGACGGCGATATGGATGATTATCGCGATTTGTTGCTTGCTACGCGTAAGATGGAACGTTCGGCAAAAAAGGTAAAAGTAAAGCCTGAAGATAAAGGTGACACGTTAAAAGACAAGCGTAAAAAACTCGCCCAAACGCGTGCTAAACTTGCACCACTTAAGCAGAACATATCGACCTCTGAAGCCAATGTTGCTAAGCTTGAACGTAAGCTGAAGAAAATTACTAAAGCACTTACTGACCCTAAATTATTTACTGACTTTCCGCCTAAGAAAGCTGCTGATATTAGCCGTTTACATGGTGAAACTAAGGTTTTACTTGGTGAGTGGGAAGCTAAGTGGTTGAAGTTTTTGGCGGACTATGAAAAAGCTGAAAAGTTCTTAGCAGATAATAAAGAATAGTTATTTGAAATCTATTTGCAATTCAGGCGATGCGGCCACAGCCAAATATTGCTTAATCTTCTAAGTTTTCATATGCTTTGGCGATTTTTAGGTAGCCTTCTACTGGGAGGGCATCTGCTCGTAAGGTTGGGTCGATGTTTAGCGCGGTTAGGAAATCTATTGCGTTTGGTAGAGTGTTTTTAAGGCTAGCGCGGAGCATTTTTCGGCGTTGGTTGAATGCAGCTAATGTGATGGTTGATAGAGACTTTAAAGATGGGGCATCGGCTGATAATGGTTTTGGCACCATGTGCACGATGGCCGATGTCACTTTTGGGGGTGGCATGAAGTTGGCTTTATCGACTGTGAAGGCAAGTTTCACATCGCAACGCCATTGGCATATGACACTTAACCGGCCATAAGCTTTGCTATTTGGATTGGCAACAATACGCTCGACGACTTCTTTTTGGAACATAAGCGTCATGCTCTCGAACCATGTTGGCCACGGGTTATGTTCAAGCCAGTTTAGCAGTAGTTGCGTTGCAACATTATAGGGTAAGTTGGCAATGATTTTTGTGCGACCACTTACTAAGGCTTGCATATCTTGTTTTAGGGCATCGCCGAAAACAACTTGTAATTTGCCGTCATGGTGGTTTGAAATTTCTTCTAACGCGGGTTCTGTGCGTGGATCCATTTCTATTGCAATGACTTTTTTGGCACCTTCCATTAGCAACGCGCGAGTAAGCCCGCCTGGGCCTGGGCCTATTTCCACCACGGTGACGCCATCAAGCGAACCAGCATATCGGGCGATTTTAGAGGTTAGGTTTAAGTCGCAGAGAAAGTTTTGACCGAGTGACTTTTTAGCCGCTAGATTATGTTTTTCTATAATTTCACGTAATGGTGGCAGGCCGTCCATCGCCAGTTTTTCGCTCACATTTTATCCTAATTTTTTGATTTCAACCCGATATAAGGGCATTATTAGCCATTTTATGTGCCAATTTCAATGCTGCAATTAAACTATTTGGTCTTGCAATATTTTTTCCTGCAATGTCAAAGGCTGTACCGTGATCTGGCGAGGTGCGAATGAATGGCAAACCGAGTGTCACATTCACCCCACGGTCAAAATCTAAAGTCTTAATTGGAATTAGCACTTGGTCATGATACATGCCCAACGCCACATCATAACGCGCGCGTGCTTCAGCATGAAACATGGTATCAGCAGGCATTGGACCAACTGCGTTAATGCCATCACCCACCAAGCGCTTAATCGCTGGCGTGATGATTTCAATGTCCTCCATGCCCATTGCACCCACCTCACCCGCATGCGGATTTAGCCCCGCAAAGGCCAATTTGGGAAATTCAATTTTGAAATATTTTTTAAGATCAGTTGCTACAGTTTTTGCAGTCTGATAAATGAGTGCTTCGGTTAATTGTTTTGGCACTTCTGCAAGTGAAATATGAATGGTTATTGGCACAACTTTTAATGCCGAGCAGGCTAACATCATTACCGATTTATATTTTACTTTTGGCTTATCTTGATTGGCTAAATATTCTAGAAATTCTGTATGTCCTGGATATTTAAAGCCTGCTTCATAAAGAATATTTTTAGCAATGGCATTGGTTATAATTGCGCGACATTGCCCAGTTTTCACCAATTCAACAGCCGTTTCTATGGACTGAATAACACAATTGGCATTGGCTGGCGTTGGTTTTCCCAGCTGGGGTTTTTCAGTTAGATTTTGTTGTAGCACAGGTAGATAATTTTCAAATAGATCAGTTGCTTGCAATGCTTTTGTGATAATTTGAATCGGGACATTTAGACTTAGTTTGTTGGCTATATTTTGTAGATGATGGGCATCACCAATATAAACAAAGGGCGCAATACCTTTTTGGCTTTTTTGCAACCATGCCTTTAGGGTTAGCTCTGCGCCGATTGATGCTGGGTCACCGCATGTCAACGCCAATGGTGGTAATGAAAAATCTGCCATTTATAGCTGCCAATTTATCGATAGTTACTAAAATCACCGATATTTAATAAAGGTTTCTGCGCGTACCCGTTTAAGATAGTCTTTAGCAAAGCCGCTAAATTTTTTATCGATTAATTTACTTTGAATAACAGAGCGAGATTTGGCTGATATTGCTACGGTTTTTTCGCATAACGCAAACATTTCAACACCGCCTCTAACACTTCGGGCATTGCTTATGGTGCCAAGTTTGGTTTTACGTATTAAATTACGTTGTGCCGAATTAAGACTAGATAAACTTACATTAGCAAGTGACTTAACTTCTACACGGCCAAAATTTGCAGTTAAGGTTCTGATGCGGCTGCATTTTGTAAAGTTGGCTTTAATTTCGCGCGCTTCAGCCAGACGTTTATTGCGCTTGCCTTTACTGGCATTTGAAGCCATTTTTAATGTAATATGTTTGAGACTATAAACGGTTTGCTTTTTGCCATATTTTTTAGATTTATTGGCTTCTTCTTCAATCTGTTTCTCGCTTACCTGGCCAGCGCTACCAAACTTTTGACGCACCAAAGCTTGCCAAACCATGCCTGCACGTTGAATATCCTTCATGGTGCTAATGTTAGAGCCACGAGATTTTAAAAAGTTGGTCAACTTGCTGGTGGACATATTTGCCCCCCTCGCAATTTTTGCAATATTCTGGGATACAGCAGACTCGATAGGTACAATGCCTGCTTTTCCTGCTGCTTGTAACTGCACCTGCTGAATAACCAAATTTTCAATTACTGTTTTGCGTATTTTTGATCGATTACGAGAAGTACTGGATCTATTTTTAACAATAAGTTCAAAATTACTGCGTATTTTTATGTCATATTCTGTAATATTTTTATTGCCAACTGTAACAACCGTTTTACTACGCGCGAGGCTTGGTGTTGTCATTGCAAATATTGCAAAAACTATTGAAAGAATTATAATGTTTAAAAACTTCATAATATTTTGACTTTTGACCATACTGTTACTGGTTTGCATATACTGCCTCTAATTTATTTTTTAGCCTGCAGGTATTTGCTGCGACAATTTTAAATATAATATCAATAAGGCGGCATTGAGACAAAGTCGAATCTATTTATTAGATTTGGTAAATTGTTGAGCATTTTGCTTATATTTGGTAGATTCTTGATTTTTTTTAAACATCGCTAAGCATTTATTAAAAATACTTGTAATAGATAGGGCAAAGCTTAATATCCAAACTCTATACATTCATATGGAGAAGTGTTTTGAACTATAATTTTAAAGATCTATCAAGCAACCCTAAATCTGGTACTGCTGTATATTTTGCAAGCCAAACCAAAGATGGTGTTGCGACACTTGATAGCCAAGCACAAATAGCTGATAAAGCGTTAGACGGGCAAATAACTAAAGCCATTAATATCGCAAAATTCAAGGCAGCAGAAGCGACTATTGTGACCATTATCGCGCCAAGTGCTAGTGATCTAGATGCGATTATCATTGCAGGCTTAGGCATTGAGGATGACATTTGCGAAGAAAATCTTATGGATATTGGCGCAAACGCGTTTGCTGCTGCTGAGAAAATATCAACAACCATAAATTATGTCATAGGCCATGATAAAGTTGAGGCGCAATATCTATTATTGGGCGCCAACCTAAGGGCATATAAGTGGGATAAATATCAAACCGTTAAAAAAGATAAGACACCACGTGCCGACGAAATTAACGTTCATTCTGCTAATCAAGAAGATGATAAAAAAGCTTGGGCAAGTAAAATTCATGTCGCTGATAGCATATTATATGCACGTGATTTGGTTAATGAACCATCCAACAAACTAAACCCAGAAACCTATGCTGAACGGTTAAAAGAATTTACTAAACTAGGAATGGACGTTGAAATATTCGGCGAAAAAGCGCTAACTGAAATGGGTTTTGGTTCATTGCTTAGCGTTGGCCAAGGTAGTGCCTATGAAAGCCATGTGGCGGTTATCCAATATAATGGCGGTGATGCAAGTGATGCGCCAATTGCATTGGTTGGTAAAGGTGTTACTTTTGATACTGGCGGCATTTCTATTAAGCCAAGTGCAGGTATGGCAGATATGCGCGGCGATATGGGCGGTAGCGCAGCTGTCGTTGGTGCTATTC
>JADGDI010000091.1 GCA_016744975.1 Hyphomicrobiales bacterium
ACATTGCGATGAGCAATCCCCATTATTCTATGATCATTAAATAATAAATTTGTCTCATAAATTAATATTGAGCAAACATTCTTTTAATATTTTTTGCTGCTTGCTTGATACGATGCTCATTCTCCACCATACCAATGCGAACAAAACCTTCACCAAATTCCCCAAAGCCAATGCCAGGAGCAACAGCAACATCCGCTTTTTCGAGCAAAAGTTTTGAAAATTCTAGAGAGCCTAAATGATTGAATTTTTCTGGAATTTCGACCCAAGAGAACATAGTGGCTTTGGTTGGTTCAAACGCCCAACCAGCACGGGTAAAGCTTTCGACCAATACATCACGTCGTGATTGGTATAATTGGCGCACTTCGGCAATATATTTATCTGGCCCGTTACTATCTGGCCCGTTTAGAGCGGTCGCAGCGGCCACTTGCACAGGGGTAAATGCGCCATAGTCCAAATATGATTTAACCCGCGTTAATGCGGCAATTAACTTTTTGTTCCCAACTGCAAAACCCATACGCCAACCTGCCATTAGGAATGTTTTACTCATCGAAGTAAACTCAACTGCGATATCCCTTGCGCCATCAACTTCTAAGATAGAAATGGTCGGCTTACCATCATAATACAGCTCGGCATAAGCAAGGTCAGAAAGAATATAAATGCCATGTTTTTTGCATAATTTAACCACTTCAACATAAAAATCCATATCCGCGACAAAGGCCGTTGGGTTGGATGGGAAGTTAAGCACCAATACTGATGGTTTTGGGATTGAATGGCGGATTGCCGCATCAATATCACGCAACATGCTCTCATCTGGTCTAGCACTAACATGTCGCAATGCTGCCCCTGAAATTAAAAAACCAAAAGAATGAATTGGGTAAGTCGGGTTTGGTACCAAAACCACATCACCAGGCCCAGTAATTGCCTGTGCCATGTTAGCAAAGCCTTCTTTACTGCCTAAGGTAGCAATGATTTCACTATTTGGGTCAAGTGATACATTAAACCGCCTTTGATAATAATCCGCTTGTGCTTTCAGCAAACCTTTAATGCCTTTAGAGCTTGAATATCCGTGCACTTTTGGTTTTTTTACCGTCTCAATCATTTTATCAATAATATATTGCGCAGGTGGCTGATCGGGGTTGCCCATGCCAAAATCAATAATATCTTTACCTGCCGCGCGCGCGTCAGACTTTAATTTATTAAGTTCAGCAAATACATAAGGTGGCAATCGTTTTATACGATGGAACTCCTCATTCATATCATATCCTTTCACGGTTTTTTGAGACAAGTTGATTTTTATTGCAGTAATAACGTTATAAATAGTTTATGCTGTAATAGGTTATAAAACAATAATTTGACAAGCGTTAACTAAAGTTATCTTTTGTCCACCACATTTAAAACAGAAGATTTTACCGCAAAGAGGCTATATTTATGGCAGAATTAGTAAGTTTGGTTGAAACCGATTGGCTATTAGAAAATTTAGGCAGTCCAGAAATAATGATATTGGATGCAACTTGGCATATGCCTAACCTTGGTAGAAATGCCTTACAAGAATATATGGACAATCATATTACAGGCGCTCAATTTTTTGACATTGATGCCGTAGCTGACACAAAAAGTGACTTGCCCCACATGTTACCCTCGGCAGAAACTTTCAATATTGCAATGGATAAAATGGCGATCACCAACGATACCCATATCATTGTCTATGATAGCTACGGTTTTTTAAGCTGTGCGAGGCTTTGGTGGACATTTAACATTATGGGGCATAAAAAAGTTTCAATATTAAATGGTGGTTTGAAAAAATGGATGTTTGAGAAGAAACCAACCACCAGTGAAGCAACAATGATTACAAGTGGCCAAGGTTATTCCTCTGGCTTTTCGGCCAATATGGTTAAATCTATTGAGCAAATACACCAACATATCAACAATAATGACATGCAGATATTGGATGCGCGCTCGGCAGGTAGATTTGCTGGTAAAGACCCAGAACCCAGACCTGGTCTATCATCTGGGCATATGCCCAATAGCTTTAACTTACCATTTAACCTATTGGCCAACCAAGATGGTACATTAAAAAATAAAGCCGAAATCAAATCACTATTTTTAGCATCAGAAATTAACCTTTCGCAGCCGATCAGTACCACTTGTGGTTCTGGCATTACGGCAGCAAATTTATTTTTTGCACTTGATTATTTGGGAGTAGAGAATCTCAGCTTATATGATGGCAGCTGGACAGAATATGCCGCCAATATAGACAGCATTATTATTAAAGATATAAAATAACCTGATAAAAAAGGGAGGTGATCACCTCCCTGAATTTAGATATGTTTTAACTTTAGCGCTTCAGAATCGTATGACCAGCAAAAATAGCGCTATCGCCAAGCTCTTCTTCAATACGAATTAGTTGGTTATATTTAGCGACCCTGTCACTACGTGCCAAAGAACCTGTTTTAATCTGGCCGCAATTAAGCGCCACGGCCAAATCGGCAATTGTGACATCCTCTGTCTCACCACTACGATGTGACATAACAGAGCTAAACCGAGCGCGATGCGCCATATCCACAGCTTCAATGGTTTCAGTTAAACTACCGATTTGATTCACTTTTACCAATATACTATTGGCAACATCTTTTTCGATGCCATCTTTTAAACGTTTGGTATTGGTTACAAATAAATCATCGCCAACCAATTGCACTTTATCGCCAATTTTGGCGTTTAACTCTGCCCAGCCATCCCAGTCATCTTCATCCATACCATCTTCAATTGAAAAAATTGGGTAATCGGCAACCAATTTTAGATAATAATCCACCATTTCTGACGAGGTTAGAACTTTGTCTTCACCCTTTAAATGATATTTACCATCTTTATAAAACTCTGATGCAGCGGCATCAAGTGCAATATAAACATCTTCGCCAGCTTTATAGCCAGCAGCAGCAATTGACTGGATGATAAAGTCCAACGCCAAACGACTTGAGCCAATATTGGGTGCAAAACCGCCCTCGTCACCAACATTTGTATTATGGTTGGCTTCTGATAGTTTTTTCTTAAGTGTATGAAAAATTTCAGCGCCCATACGCACAGCTTCGCGGATATTATCAGCAGCCACAGGTACAATCATAAACTCCTGAATATCAATCGCATTGTCTGCATGTTCGCCACCATTAATGATATTCATCATCGGCACAGGTAAGACACATGCATTGGTACCACCAATATAGCGATATAGTGGCATGCCAAGGCTATCGGCAGCGGCTTTTGCGCAGGCTAAAGACACGCCCAAAATTGCATTGGCACCTAAACGGCTTTTATTTTCTGTGCCGTCCAATTCAATCAATATTGCATCTATTTCGCGTTGTTCTTCAGCGTCTAGGCCAACCAATGCTTCAAATATCTCACCATTCACATTATCAACGGCTTGTAAGACGCCTTTGCCTAAATAACGTGCACCACCATCGCGCAGTTCCGCCGCTTCATAAGCACCTGTTGACGCGCCAGAAGGCACAGCAGCACGACCCATTGAGCCATCTTCTAATATAACTTCAACTTCAACAGTCGGGTTTCCGCGCGAGTCTAAAATCTCACGGCCTAAAATATCTATAATTGCAGCCATTGCAGCGTCCTTTTACAAAATTATTTGGTAACAAATGCGTTATATAATTAGATAATAGCAATAAAAATAGCAAACCAAAACTGTTTTAAAAGTCGTTTTATTGCTCAATGTTATGCTTATTTTACTTCATACATGATCAAGACCTAATTATGCTCAAAAAATAGGCAAAAGATAATGCTATTTTGAGAGTATAAACCATCATATATCGGGTTTTATCATATAGATTCGGAACAAAATAATAATTGCGGCTGATCTAGAAATTTTCTTGCGTCCTTATCTGAATTATCTTGCAAAAAAGCGATTAACCCTTAAAAATGTTTCTGTTAAATTTGAAATAGATTCTAGATCATTAAGCTTATATAAGGGTTATTACATGTCAAACGAAATTACCGCACGCCTTGACGCACTTGGCGTCACATTACCATCACCAGCAGCGCCTGCTGCTAATTATGTGCCATATCTAATAACTGGCAATCAACTAATTATCTCTGGGCAGTTGCCTTTTGGTAAGGATGGGTTGGAATATGTTGGTAAAGTTGGTAATGATATTAGCCTTGAGCAAGCTCAGCAATCTGCCCAATTATGTGCCATCAATATTCTTGCACAAGCAAAAGTTGCTTTGGGTGGCGATTTAGGCCGCGTAACCCGCTTGGTACGTTTGGGCGGCTTTGTGAATGCTGTTGACACTTATACTGACCACCCGGCGGTTATAAATGGTGCATCTAACTTTATGGTTGAAGTGCTTGGCGATGTTGGAAAACATGCCCGCGCTGCCGTTGGTGTTGCAAGTCTACCATTTGGTGTATCTGTAGAAATTGATGCTATTTTTGAGATTGCATAATCATGCCTGACTTGAATTTTATAACTAGATTACCAATTGCCCACCGTGGCCTACATAATGTAGAGCAAAATATTGTTGAAAATAGTTATGGATCAGTGAAAGCAGCGATTGAAATGGGTTATGCCATTGAAATTGACATTCAACTTACCAAAGACGGACAAGCTATTGTTTTTCATGATGAAACGCTTGATCGAATGACTGAAAACTCGGGCAATGTGATGGATTACACATTGTCTGAACTGGTCTCTATGACGCAAAAAGCCAATGGTGAGAAACTCCTATCATTCCCACAATTATTAGCCTTGGTTAAGGGGCAAGTGCCACTGATTGTTGAAGTTAAATGCCTGTCAAATGACATCAAACAATTGGTAGATTATGTTGCCGATGAATTAAAAGACTATTTGGGTGAGATTTGTGTTATGTCTTTCAATCCAATGATTATTAGGCAATTTAAGAAAATTGCGCCCAAGATAGTTCGAGGTATTGTGGCCGAACGAAATATGCAACCGCAAGATTGGCCAAACACCAACGCTTTGATGCGTTTCATATTTAAGAATCTACTGCATTGGCCGCTTATCAGACCGCACTTTATTTCATATCATCTATATGATTTACCGACATTTTGCATAAAAATTGCACGATTTTTCAACATTCCAGTGATTACTTGGACCGTTAAGTCACCCAAAGATGCAGAACATACTTATAAATATGCTGATCAGATTACCTTTGAGCAGTATTTACCAAAAAAATAAACTACATTTTACGAGCAAAACATCCGCTAATGCCTTGTGCTATTAGGTTTGCGCATAATTGACTGGCTTCATTATAACTTGCTAACGGCCCTGCAAATACGCGATAGAAGGTACCTTTATTGGGTACGTCCGCCTCTTTTATGATTGCACGATAACCCGCCAACAAACCAGAAAACTGATTGGATATTTTAACAAAAGCCTTACGGGCTGCCGCCTCATTTGGCAGAGACGCCAATTGCACTCCATAACCGCCAGAATTTGCAACGGTGATAATGGGTGGTAAATCTTGAGAAATCACTTCTGGCACAATGGTGGGTTGTACGTCTGGGCGTTTAATGGGTTTTGGTGCATTGCTTAAATTTACCGACTCATTTACAATTTGTGTAATGGATGGGTTTTGCTCTGGTAATGCCTGAGCTGCTTTTTCTGGTAATTGTTGTGCATTTTGTTCAACAACATCTTTAAATGGGTTCTGATTACCCTCACCAACGACTGGCAAATCATCCAAACTGGCTGTTTTAACGGGTTTAATATCAGTTGAATTTGCTTGGGCTTGCTGAATCAAATCATTAAGCTTGACGGGTTTTGCTTCAACTAAATTGGTTTCTAGCCCATTGATGTTGATCTGATTTTTATCCAAACTTCCAACGGCGTCAGGTTTGAGTAATATTTCCACATTGTTTGCGCTACTATTGAGCAAGGTCAATACATTTTGAATGTCCTTATCGTCATTATCGACTACAACATTTTCTGAAACTTCGACCCTATCTTCTGATTTAATTGGTTGCTCTACAACATTTTCACGGCTATCAGATAATTTAGGTAATTCCCGCGCTTCAAAACCATTACTGACATCAGTATTACCGATACGGTCAATTAGCTTATTCGTATCAACTTTATTATCAATCGTATTTTTGGTATTTGGAAATATTTTTAAATCTGTTTTTTTAGCCAATATTACAGGTATTTCGCCAACGCCATTATTCGATGAAAAATAATTATATACGAAAAAACTTAAGAATAATAAACCACTCGCGGCAATACCGAAGAATATTTTCCCGCTAACAAGACCTTTTTTCTGACCTTCTTCACGCATATATTCTTGGCGGAAATCTTGCTGTGGTGGTGAAATGCTATCAACTCGAGGTTGAACTTGATCGTCACTGATATCAGCCGCTAACCTTGGATCAATATGTGGTTGTTGGTCATCACTGAAAAAGCGACCTGACTGTTGTCCAACGGTTAAATCGTCATAAATCTCTTCACGAGCAGGGTTGGCCATTTCAGCTTGTTGGTTTTGGACATAATCAAACTGTTGGGGCGCAAATTCATGTTGTTGATCATGAGTTTGTTCATCATATACAGCTTCTTCGACATAATGTGGGCTATCGACAGGTTGAGATGATTCAACAAATTGTGATGTTTCTGAATATTCAGCTTGTGAATTAAATTCAGAAACCATAGCTGAATTTTCATGTTCTGGTTCATCATATGGGCTTGGCTCGAAATAATGATCATGGGGTTTGTAATCATTATTTGATGTAAGATACTGATCAGATGTAGTATTTTGTTGTTCTGGGTTATATTCTGAAGTTTGGTCGTCATACTGTTTATCGGTTACATATGCTTGCTCAGGCTGTTGTGCATCACCGTAATCATCGGTTTGCAAGGGTTCGGCGTTTTCAGGCGGGGCTGGTGCATATTGGCCATATGCTGAATAATGGTTATCAGTGCCATAATTGGGTAAATCCGTCGCATAAACATCATCATTTTCGATATAGTCATTCTGGGTTTGCCGCTGCGCTTGATTGGCAAAAACATCAGGTTCAATATCGGGGTTTATTTCATTTTGTTCAGGCGTTGAAAAATAGTTTTTTTCATCATATTCTGCGGTATAATAATCATTCTGCGGTTCAGAATATGTTTCATATTCCTCACCCTGATGAAATTGTTGGTGCTGATCGGCTTGACCTAAATCCTTCTCATCTTTTAGATGAGATGACCCTTCATTATAATCATTTGAATCGTTGCTCACAATAATCTCCAGCCTATACGCGTAACAAGTATACTATATTTAGGCCGTTAATGTTAAATAATTAATAACCATATATGCATAATGCCAAATAAATAGTTATTTCATCTGTTGCGGTGCGTTAACGCCTAAAATACCCAACCCAACTTTAATAACATCAGCGACTGCTTGCACCATAGCCAAACGCGCATAGCTCAGTGCGTCATTATCATCAACTATAAAACGCAATTGTGGCATCTCTTTGCCCTTATTCCATAAGCCATGAAAATTTGCAGCCAAATCAAATAAATAGAAGCTAATTCGATGTGGCTCGTGAAATTCTGCTGCCGTTAATGCAACTTTTGGCCAATTTAATAGCGATTTAATCAGATTTATTTCACTCTCGTCAGTCAAGAGAGTCAAGTCGGTTTCAGTGAAGTCAAACTGCTCTGCATCAAAACCATCCAGTGCAACTTTTGCTTGGCGCATAATAGAATATGTTCGAGCATGTGCATATTGTACATAAAACACAGGATTTTCACGGCTTTTATCAGTCACTTTATCAAAGTCAAAATCAATCGGTGCTTCATTTTTACGATAAAGCATCATAAAGCGAATGGGATCTTTGCCAACTTCATTATATAAGTCTTTTAGAGTCACAAAATTGCCAGCACGTTTTGACATGGTTTGCACTTCATCATTTTTTAACAGCTTTACGATTTGACAAATTTTAACATCGAGTTCTGCATCATTATTACTGACCGCCCGAACTGCTGCCTTAAGGCGCTTCACATAACCGCCATGATCTGCGCCCAACACATCAATTTGCTGTTTATACCCGCGTAAATATTTGTCACGGTGATAAGCAAGGTCGGCCGCAAAATATGTAAAACTACCATCGGACTTAATCAGGGCACGGTCAATATCATCGCCCCAATCCGTGGCTTTGAACAAGGTTTGTTCACGTTCTTCATAGTCATCTGGTAATTGGCCTTTAGGTGCTGGTAATGTGCCTTGATAGACCAAACCACGCGCTCGCATATCGCCTAATGTTTGTTCTATCGCGCCATTAGCATGCAACTCACGTTCTGAGAAAAAATTATCAAATTTAACATCTAGTAATAAAAGGTCTGATTTGATCATCTCAAACATAGCGGCCATAACAAATTCTCGAACCAATGGAATATATTGACTTTCATCCATTTGTTTAAGTTTATCGCCATATTGTTCAACCAATGCTTCGCCCACAGGTACTAAATAGTCACCAGGGTAAAAGCCTTCGGGTATGTTAATTTCATCGCCCAACACTTCACAATAACGTAAATATGCGCTACGCGCTAATGTGATTATTTGACTACCCGCATCATTGACATAATATTCACGAAACACGTCATACCCTGCCCAATCAAGCAAGTTGGCAAGACTATCACCAAACACAGTACCGCGAACATGACCGATATGAATGGGCCCTGTCGGGTTGGCTGAAGTAAATTCCACCATTAATTTGATATTATTTTTTTCAGGCTTACCAAAGTCAGTTTTTTGAGCAACCAAACTCGCAAAACGGCTTGCCCAAAAACTTGGTGCAACATTGATATTAATAAAACCTGGCCCTGCAACTTCTACAGATGATACATCTGCATGGGCCTGTAGCAGTTCAGCAATATTTTGTGCTAAATCGCGCGGCTTCATAGCAAGTGGTTTACACAATATCATTGCGGCATTGGTCGCAATGTCACCATGGGTTTTATCGCGAGGTGGTTCGGCATTAATGCGCGACATATCCAATTCGCCATGCCCCATTTGGGCAATTACTTCGACAATTACTGACTTGAAATGAACAAAAATATCCATGAAATTCTCTCTAATATTTCAGCATTTTAGCTGATCATGATGTTTGGCTGCTTTTAACGCATTTTGGGACTATTTGCAAATAATCGTTTATGTTCAGTAATTGCATATCGATCAGTCATACCTGCCATAAAATCACCAATTTTCCGCATGGTAACAATTTCATCCTGATTGCCTATATCCACCCGCCAATTATTGGGCAGACTTTCTGGTTTTTTTAAATATAGCTCGAATAAATCTTCTAATATTTGCGCAGCGGCTTCACGCTCTTTTACAACGAATTTTGCACGATACATATTTTCCATCAAAAAGCTTTGCAATGTTTTAATCGCCTGTTTGATTTCATTAGAAAAATCACCTATCGGTTGATTTGCCAGATGAACATCAACAGTCGAGCGAATGTTAAACCGCGTTATATTATCTTGTGTAACCTTCAGCACATCTTCAACCATCACCCCAATTAGCTTGCGATTGGCTTCATGCATTTGACGTTTTGCAGTTAAGTCGCCATATTTGGCTTTAATTTCAGACAATATATCGCCAAAAATAGGCAGTTCAAATAAATCCTCAAACTTAAACAGGCCTGCCCTTAACCCATCATCAATATCATGGTTATTATAGGCAATATCATCAGACAGTGCCGCCACCTGCGCCTCGCCACTGGCATAGGTCGCAAGCTCCAGATCATGCATGTCATTGTACTGGGCCAACGCATAAG
>JADGDI010000092.1 GCA_016744975.1 Hyphomicrobiales bacterium
CAATAACAACCGTCAACAAATAAAAACAACAAAAACAAATCTTAACACACTTATGAACAGATTCAAAAATAAATATATTTCTCGTCTATTTGAAACTTTCATCCAAGTATTGCTGAACACTAGCTATATAGCAATAGTGATTATAATTGGTTTTTGAAATTAAACACTTACCTATAAAAGCGACGCTAAATATTGTATAAAAAAACCGCAAATATTATAAAAAATATTTACGGTTGTCCAATTAGTTATTTTTTACATTACATTATATATAGCTCAATTAGTTGAAATCTGCGCCAAGCTTTTTCATGTCCTCAATAAAGCTTGGGAAGCTGGTTAGAATAACTGAACAATCATCAATCACAATTGGATATTGTGCATTAAGACCCATGACTAGAAAACTCATTGCAATTCGATGGTCGAGCTTGGTGTCAATGAAGCCACCACCCTTGACTTTGCCGCCAGTTACAGTGAGCCAATCCTCACCTTCCTTGCAAATTACACCGTTATCTGCGAGACCCTTAGCAACGATTGCCAAGCGGTCACTTTCTTTAACGCGCAATTCTTCTAGCCCAAGCATTTTAGTTTCACCTTCTGCATAAGATGCGGCGACTGCTAAAATTGGATATTCATCAATCATGCTTGAACTATGTTCAGCAGGAACAGTAACAGATTTAAGCTTGGAATATTTAACTCTAAGATCAGCAACATTTTCCCCGCCCTCCTCGCGCTCATTAATAAATTCAATATTCCCGCCCATTTGGCGTAAAACATCTATCAGACCTGAACGTGTTGGGTTAAGCATTACTGCCTCAACCAGAATATCTGCACCTGGAGTGATTAAAGCTGCAACAATTGGGAATGCCGCACTTGATGGGTCGGCAGGAACGATGACATCTTTTGCATATAATTGCGCGGGCCCGTTCAATATAATAATGTTACCACCCCCATCTTGGGACTTAAACACTTCTATATCTGCGCCAAAATGTTTCATCATTTTTTCAGTATGGTTTCTGGTAGCGATCGGCTCATGAATAATTGTTTTACCTTCAACATTCAAACCCGCCAGTAAAATAGCCGACTTAACTTGAGCCGAGGCCATTGGGAGGGTGTATTCAATTGGCAATGGATTATCGCTACCTGAAAATGTGAATGGCATCATACCATTATTATCGCCATATATATGCGCACCAATTTCGCCCAGCGGATCGGTCACCCTACCCATTGGCCTTGAGCAAAGTGATGCGTCGCCAGTAAATTTTGCACTGAAATTGTGACTGGCTAGAACCCCCATCATCAGACGCGAACCTGTGCCCGCATTGCCAAAATCCAGCGGTTCAGTTGGTTTTTGAAGGCCACCGACGCCTGTACCAGTAATTTGCCAAATGCCACCATTTTTTTGAATATTAACGCCCATTTTTTTGAGCGCTTCAGCTGTCGCCATAACATCCTCGGCCTCAAGCATACCACTAACATGGGTTGTGCCAATTGCCAGTGCGCCAAAAATTAACGAACGGTGTGATGTCGATTTATCACCAGGCACACGAATGCGGCCCGATAAAGTGTTTGCTACGCTTGCACGCAACTGTAGTTTATTTTTCATAAGTTTTTTAGGATTTGTAAGATTGATCTCTGAGCCTAAGTTATCATAGCGCAATCAAATTCACAAGTTTTTACTTGATATTCTCACTAAAATTGGCCAAAACCTAAATATACTTGACAGTATAGCGATGACATGGCAAACCCCTTCTAAACGAATTATACGCTCATTTGAGCTGTTAAAAACTAAGGATACAAACAAGCATGGCTGACCGTCCTGATTATGGCATAAAAATGGAATGCTCAAGCTGCGGCGAGCGATTTTTTGACCTAAACCGCACCCCTATCACTTGCCCTAAATGTGATTATGTTTACCCAACTGCTGATGATAAATCAGCAGCTGCTGTTGAAGAAAAACCAGTTAAAAAGACTGAAGAAGATATAGCTGATAGCAATGAAGAAGATGCGGAGTTTGTTAGTTTAGAAGAGGCCGATGCTGCAACAATTTCTGAACTTACTGGCGGCGATGACGATGATAGCACAAGCCCAGATGAAGACAGTTTCTTAGAAGAAGATGGCACAAATACAAGCTTGGATGATGTCGTCATTCATAATGTAAGCGATGATGATAACGACTCCTAAGACATATATAAACAAGCGGTGAAAACTAAAATTAGCACTTGCATTATGGCAAGGTTTTTTATAGTTTTCACCCATTCATTTATGATCACCCAAAGTCATAAATTTTAGTGGGGCCATAGCTCAGTTGGGAGAGCGCTTGGATGGCATTCAAGAGGTCGTCGGTTCGATCCCGTCTGGCTCCACCAATTATTCTTAAGTGAATAAATTTAAAAACTCAAAATAATGAAAACTATTTTTTTGCTATGCTACATTTATCTTGTTGTGTTTCAATAGAGTGTTACACTGAAATAAATAAAACAAATCATTAAAAATGGTGCTATTTAGAGTAAGCTTTAAATAAGGATCATCAACTATTAATCTCGAGTATTGAATATTCTCTAATTGTTTAACTTGATGATTAGGCATAAACAAAGGAGTTTATGTGATGAAAAATAAAGTCATATACCCTAAAAATGGAGATGGTAAAAATCAAACTCTCAAACGGCAGCTCACCTTACCCTTGCTGACACTTTATGGACTTGGTGTCACTGTTGGTGCTGGTATTTATGTTCTTGTCGGCACTACCGCTGCAAAAGCGGGTTTTTTTGCGCCTGTATCGTTTTTGCTTGCAGCGGTCGTTGTGGCTTTCACTGGGTTTTCTTATTCTGAATTTGGCACACGATACCCCGTTAGCGCGGGCGAAGCTGCTTATGTTAAAAATGGTTTAAACTCTCGGCGATTGGCACTTTTGGTTGGGCTTATGGTGGCGACATCTGGCGTGGTTTCATCAGCTGTAATTTCTATCGGTGCTGTGGCCTATGTTGGAAACTTAATTCCGTTACCGCCATCTGTTTTAACAATAATATTGGTTTTATTTCTGGGTATGATTGCTGCATGGGGTATATTAGAATCAGTAATAATTGCAGCTTTGTTTACATTGATTGAAATTGGTGGATTAATTTTTGTAATTTATTACGGTTTTTCGATTAACCCTGATTTATTGAATAATTTTGGCCGTCTTATACCGCCATTTGAACTTGTTACCTGGACAGGGATTGTTTCTGCTGGATTATTGGCATTTTTTGCATTTGTTGGGTTTGAGGATATTGCCAATGTAGCAGAGGAAGTTAAAAACCCTACTAAGACACTGCCCAAAGCAGTATTTTATACTTTGCTGATCGCCACATCTCTCTACCTTGCTGTCGTTTCTGTCGTTGTGTTAATTGTGCCAATGGACGCGCTTAAAACGTCTGCTGCTCCATTGGCACTGGTCTTTGACAATGCCAGTGTTACAACTCAAGGGGCTTTTTTTATCATCGCGAGCGTGGCTACTCTGAACGGTGTGCTCATTCAGATGATTATGGCCTCTCGGGTTTTATACGGCTTAGCCTCGCAAGGAAGCTTACCTAAAAAACTAGCCTATATACACCCTATTACGCGCACACCCGTTGTGGCTACTGGCTTCGTGGTGGGTATAATTATAATGCTTGCCTTATTCCTACCCATTGCAGAATTGGCAGCGGTGACATCTCGTATTGTGTTAGTGGTTTTCATGTTGGTTAATCTCGCGCTTTTACGCCTTAAGCTATCCGACAAGCCTCAGCCAACCAATATTTTCCAAGTGTATATTTGGGTGCCAATCATAGGGTTTTTGAGCAGCTTATTGCTGCTCTTAACTAGCCTAATTTAGTTAGCATCTAATGAAATAGAGAAGGCTAGGCCCACCTTATACGACTTAATATGACTTATCCTACTCTTTGAACTTCAATGATAAATTCTGACATTTCATCGCGTAAAGTGCTTAAATTCTTTTCCTGATCAAGCAGTAGATTTGAGATGTCGAGCACTTTAACCGCTGCACTTTCGGTGCTGGTAGTTGCCTCATTGACTTCGGTTATGCCCTTGCTAACGTCTGAAGTGCCAATCGCGGCTTCCTCAACATTAAAGGCGATTTCTTTAGTTGCCATGCTTTGTTGTTCAACAGCGGAAACAATACTTGCATATGCATCGCTGATTTCATTTACGGTTTCGCTAATTTGAGCACTTGCATTCACTGTACGTTTGGTAGAAGTTTGCAATGTTGAAATTTGCTCGGTTATTTGGATTGTAGCAGTTGCCGTTTGCGCAGCAAGACCCTTAACCTCTTGCGCTACAACTGCAAAACCTTTACCTGCCTCACCTGCTCTTGCGGCTTCTATAGTAGCATTAAGTGCTAATAAATTGGTTTGGGCTGCTATATCTGAAATCAAAGAAACCACATCGCTAATTTGCTGCGAGGCATTTGACAGCTCCTTTATGTCTTTTGAAATCTCAGTTGATTTTTCCACTGAGGTTTCGGCAACTTTTGCAGATGCAGAAACTTGGCGGTTAATTTCGCCAATTGATGAAGTGAGCTGCTCTGCTGCTCCTGCAACACTTTGCATGTTCGCTGAAGCCTCTTCAGCGCCCGAAGCAACGACTAAGGCTTGCTCTTGCGCACTATTTGAAGCTTCTGAGACTTGGGATGAGGAGGTTTTTAAATCTCGAATTGTATGTGAAATATGCCCCACAATTTCTTCTAATTTGTCATTTGAAGAGTTACAAAGGCCACAAAAATCATCATGTCTTTGCTTGATTTTATAAGTTGCTCGGTTAATGGCTTCGGCAGATTGTTTGAAACTACCGACCATGCCTTTTTCGGCAATCAACCTAAAATGTTGGTTTTTTGCGACATAATCTAAGCATGCTTTAGATTCCCTTAAATAGGCATCTGTTCTATCTATTAGAAGATTCATCGCATGCATTAATTCTCCAACCTCTCCCTTTTCAGTGATGTTCGAAATTCTTTGCTCAAAATCACCATTTGATGCGGCAATACATACTTTTGTTATCTTTTTAATTGCAGACATATTGTTGCTAAAAACCATTTTATGCTCCATCTATAAAATTTAATCCATTACATAATAAAATTACTATGTTAGCGATAACCTCTTCGCTTACCTTGGCCTACAGTTGCAATAAATTCATCATATGCAACATTTTTTTCGGCCAACATGTTTTTTAAAACATTTCCCGCAGCTAACATGCCATCTTTACGGTTCGTATGGCTTTTTTCTTCAGCATTAAGCTGGTCATAAAGCGGTTTTATATGCTCTTCTAAAATTCTACGATCAGGTGTGCGTCGATTGGAATGAAAACCTATTATTTGGTTTTCTAAGTTTCTACTGGGTGTGACATGGGCGTAGACCCAATAAAAGTCACCGCATTTTGTTCTGTTTACAACATATGCAAATATCTCTTCGCCTGCTTCTAGAGTATCCCATAAAAGTTTAAAAATACATCTTGGCATATCAGGGTGCCGAATAATAGAATGCTGTTTGCCAATCACCTCAGATTCTTTATATCCTGAAATATCTAAAAATATTTTATTGGTGTAAGTAAGAATACCCTTCTCATTGGTTTTGCTAACAATAATTTCATCATCTTCAAAAGTTCTTTCTACACCTGTGAGTAAGGTATCCTTGGTCATTATTTATTTCTTTCTATCAAAATAGATGTGGCAGATTACAAAATGAATTTTTCTTCGTTACATTTTGTAATTTGTGAATATCATATTGTTTTTTCACACTTTAATCGACTATCAGTAATATTTACATGTGTGGTTAATTATATATTAATGCAGATTGACGTCTTTTTCAGAATAGTTGACACAGGACAACCATAACACTTCCATAATTACACCCAATAAAGTTAGTTAAATCAATAAATTAAGTCATAGAAACAAAATTATATTTCTGAATAAATTTTACTGACTTGGGATAATATATTAAAATTCTGAATGGGTTTAATTTATTTATTTGACATATATCAAATTTTTGAAAATTATTCTATGGTCAAGTTAGGGTATTTATCAACACATATAGATGAATATATGCCTGAAAGTTGTAAATTATATTGGACCGCAGGCATCAATAAATCAGCTAGAGCGAACATGGCTTTAGGCAAAAAAATAAGTAGGATGTTATAAATCAACAATAGGTTGTAAAACAACAGGTTACAGCAGTTGACTATGCTGCATCTTGAAGTTGCTCAATTGAGTTTTTGGTTGTTTGGACAATTGTATCACTTGGCGCTGGTTTTGCAAAAAGATAACCTTGCACCAAATCACAATCAAATTCTTTGAGCAGATTCAGCTCTTCAACTTTTTCAACACCTTCAGCAACGATGGTCATACCTAAACCCTTACCCAGTCCAATTATTCCCTTTAAGACATGTTGCATTTTTTCGGATTCATGGACATTTTCAATGAAAATTCGATCTACCTTGAGCTTATCAAATGGCAATTGAATTAGATAGCCCATAGAGGAGTAGCCTGTACCAAAATCATCTAGTGCAAGCGTTACGCCCAATTTCTTAAGCCTAGTTAGGGTATCTTTAACCGTCGCTTCTGCATGGTCTACAAACAAACTTTCGGTTAATTCAAGACATAATAGATGCGGCGGTAATCCAGTTTCTTCTAGGATGTTGGCGACTTCTTCTTCTATATTTCCTTGCCATATTTGCGCAGCCGATACATTAACAGCAATTTCATATGGCTCTTGGCCTGAATCAATCCATTGTTTGGCAGTTCTGACACTTTCAAATAATATCCAGCTACCAATATCACAGATAAGGCTTGAACTTTCCGCAATCGGGATAAATTCACCTGGGGAAACAAAGCCTAATTTACTGTGCTGCCAACGCATCAATGCTTCAAAGCCAACAATTTTGTTATCTTTAATATCAACTTGCGGCTGAAGCCAAACCTCTAATTCTTTGCCATGTTTAGTCGCTTCGCGTAAGTCGCGTGCAAGGGCCATTTTGCGGACTGCTACTTCACTCATATTTGCTGTAAAGCGTACATATTGCCCGCGCCCTAACTCTTTTGCGCGATAAAGCGCTAAATCTGAATGGGTAATCAAAGCCTCACTATTTTTTCCATCTTCTGGAAAAGCTGCTATGCCAATGGATGTTCCTATCAGCACCTCTGTTTCCCCAATCAGAAAGGGTTTAGAGAGGCTATCTAATATTTTTTGGGCATAGACATATGTAATATCTGACCCGTCAACATCTTCAATTATAACGGCAAACTCATCGCCGCCTAATCGCGAGCAAAAATATTTTCCGCGTAATGTATCACTAATTCGTTGTGCCACCTTGCAAAGTAACTGGTCACCAGCGGTATGACCAAGTGTATCATTTACCTCTTTAAAACGGTCTAAATCCATTAAAAGTATCGCGCCTGATGTTTCTTTGTTTTTGTCCATTCGGCTAACAATATTTACGATTTCACGCTTAAACATAGCGCGGTTAGCAAGCCCCGTTAAGGAATCAAAATAGGCAAGACTCTCAAGTTGCTTTTCTGCTTTTCTGCGATCTGAAATATCTTGTATTGTTCCGGTTAGTTTTTTTGCATTTCCATACTGGTCGCGTATTGCTGTACAGTTGATAGACAGCCTGATGCAAGTCCCATCCCCTGATTTAAAATCAACATCAATTGAAGCGGTTTCTCTGGTTCTGATGGCTTGGGATATAGCGTCTGTCAACTGCTCTCCATCTTGTTTGGACATACGGCTGCGAAAATTTTTAATGGTTGGTTCTATGCCGCTTTCATCAAGATAAAGCATATTTCGAGTGACGGGAGACAGAAAGAAAACATCTTCACCGACCTTTAACGTCCAGTCACCTATCTTGCCAATTATTTGGGCTTCAATCAATTGATCTGATCGCTTTGCAAGTTTTTTTTCAGCTTGTCGTAGGTCATCTAGAACCAAGTTTTTTTTAATTCGCTCCTGGTTTAATCTGGACAGAGTATGATTGATAAAGCGTAACGGACCACGGCGGATCAAGATGTGAACAAATAGAGAAATCAGCGATGCAAAAACACCGACAATAGCCGTATCCCACAATAATGGTAAAAAACTTGATCGAACCGAAAGCACCCCGACCTTAGTTTCATAAAGATAGATCGGAGCCAATTGCTCAATTTCATGCCAGAATAACGGCTCATCCGTTCCGAATACCAGCTTATCTTTGGCCGAATATACTGATTGGGTGAATAAATCATCAGAAACATTATTCAACTTTACTAATTCATTGAGACGAAATCCATGATATTCCCATAAAGCGCCATTAACAATAACATAGTTGGATATTTTACCCGCATTAAGCTCTGCAAGGAACGACATATGGTCGTTTTCACTTTTATAACTTACCGTAAAGAAAATAAACGGAAGCGATATTATTAAATAAATAATAATTGCAAAGGCAGATCGCCTTAATACGGCTTGAATTGAATTCTCTTGCAATTTATAACTCCAATAACCTTTTTGAAAGGTTTAATAAGTAAGTATAAGTTAGTTTTTAATTGTTCTAAGGCATATATAAAAAGTTCTAATCCATTAGTATTGATTTAGTATTAATATTAATGCAGCATTAATTTGGAGAAATAAACATACTATGAAAAAAATATATCTATCAATTACCGCCATTGCTATATCAACAATTGTCAGCACCAGCTATGCAGACGTGATACAGATCGGCGGAACAGGCATGACACTTGGTTTAGTCAAAGCTTTAAAAGCACCCTTTGAAAAACAATACCCAAATGATCAACTGATGATCACCCCTGGAATGGGTAGTGGTGGGGGGATTGCAGCACTTGCAGACTCCGCTTTGGATATTGCTATTTCTGGCAGACATCTTAAAGATCGAGAAAAAGCAAAAGGCCTTAAAATCAGACCATTTATTGAAACTCCTTTTGTGTTTGTAGGCAATGCACCAAAGGCCTTGAACTTTAGCATTCAAGAGCTTGTTGATATATTTAGCGGTAAAAAAACAACTCTAACAGATGGGCTGCGTACCCGCCTTATATTAAGGCCTGAAGGAGACTCCGTTACTAAGTTTTTAGAAAAAGAAATTGATGGCATGAAGGCTGCTTTAGTTAAAGCGCGCGCCATACCAGGGGTTCCCATTGCCCAAACAGACCAAGAAAATATGAAGCTTGCACAAAATATGGCAGGCGCTGTTACCGCGATGACAATGGCACAGGTACGTACCGAGCCAAACTCATTAAAACTGGTAAAAATAGATGGGTTTGATGCAGAAAAGTCAATTATTGGTGAAGGCACATACCCCTTCAAAACAAATGCTTGGATCGTAACACGTGAAAAAATATCTCCAGTCGTTCAAAGGTTTCTAGATTTTTTGAATACACCAAGCGCTTTAAGCGTTTATAAAAACTCTGGGTCTCGCAAATCGAGTAAATAGCTTAAACTCAAATATTGATTATTCATATCTATCAAATTAAGGCAATGTCAAATTCCAGTTAGCTGTTTGGCGTTGTCTTTTTTTTTTATATTTTGCATATTTAAAAATCATAATTTTTGTACTATTACTTAAAAACTTTACTCTTAAAAATATTCCAAAAGAGCAAAAATTCACTTTTAAAGTAGCAGATAAAGAGGGATTTGGTCTTGGACTTTGCCCAGTTGCAAGTGAAAAAACAAGATGTTGCAACCTACTTACTCTTGACG
>JADGDI010000093.1:0-5511 GCA_016744975.1 Hyphomicrobiales bacterium
CAATATATTATATTTATAATAATTATTTTGCTAAAGTCAAATTACTGAATAAAATGTAATAATTAAACTCACAATGGAGACACATATCATGAATATGATTAATCAAGAAATTCCCAAATTTTCGACACAAGCTTTTCACCAAGGTGAATTCAAAACAATTACCAATGAAGATGTAAAAGGAAAATGGTCAATTTTCCTATTCTACCCTGCTGATTTTACATTTGTATGCCCAACAGAGCTTGAAGATATGGCAAAACACCATGATGCCTTGATCGCACTTGGCGTCGAAGTTTATTCTGTGTCAACCGACACGCACTTTAGCCATGCTGCTTGGCACGCCTCTAGCGATGCAATTGGTAAAATTAACTATCCTATGCTCGCAGACCCTACTGGCGCAATCACTCGTGGGTTTGATGTGATGATTGAAGAAGATGGTATGGCGATGCGCGGTACATTTTTAGCCAACCCAGAAGGTATTGTTAAAGTTGCTGAAATTCATGATGGAGGCATTGGCCGTTCAGCAGCAGATATGTTGCGCAAAGTGAAAGCAGCGCAATATGTTGCTACACATGATGGTGAAGTTTGCCCCGCAGCTTGGGAAGAAGGCGAAGAAACTCTTGTGCCGAGTTTAGACCTTGTTGGTAAAATTTAATTATGCCGAATAACTCATACTAAATAAAGAGCGGGAAATGAAACTTCCGCTTTTAACAATATACCGCTTTTATCAGCCGTCGGAGAAGTTTGCCATGTTAACGCCCGAAATTTTACAGACATTAATAAGCTATACAGCCAATATGCAGAATAAAATTAGTTTAGTTTTGCAGACAGGTCAACATGCCAAACGCGCTGAATTAGTCGATTTTCTAAACAAGATGGCTTCCGTCTCCGAACAATTAAACTTTGTAGAGCGTGAAACAAATGGCCGTTTGCGTAGCCCGATAAGTTTTTTGCTTGAAATTAATGGCAACGATAGTGGCATTACATTTTCTGGCTTACCAGGTGGTCATGAATTTAATTCACTTATCCTCGCGATATTAAACGCTTCAGGAACAGAATTAAAATTAGATGAGAGCATTGAATCAATTGTCAAAAACATATCGGAACCCTTAAATTTTAAAATATTTGTAAGTTTAAGTTGCCATAATTGTCCTGATGTTGTGCAAACGCTAAATAAATTTTCATTGCTTAACGCTAATATCAACACAGAAACCATTGACGGTGGCATGTATCCAGCGCTGATTTCTGAAAATAATATTCAAGGTGTACCCAGTATTTTATTAAATGGTGAACCTTTTGCAAATGGTAAAATTGATACGGCAATCATTCTTGAAAAACTAATTGCGCGCGATTCTAAAATTACTGAAATAGATGCTGAGCAAGCCGAACAATTGCCATTGCAAGACATGACCATTATTGGTGGTGGCCCTGCTGGTGTCGCCGCTGCTATATATGGTGCACGTAAAGGGCTTGCTGTCACCATCATCGCAGATAGATTTGGTGGACAGGTGAAAGACACTATGGGCATTGAAAATTTAATATCTGTGCCTAAAACGACTGGCACTGAGTTAACCAATTCTCTATTGGCGCATATGGATAATTATACCATAACACGCAAAGAGCATCTGCGTGTTCAGCGTATTGAAAGTGGTGAAATAAAAAAACTATATCTATCATCTGGAGAGATGATTGAAAGTAAAACAATTATCATTGCAACAGGTGCGAAATGGCGCGAGCTTGGCATTGAAGGAGAAAAAGAAAATATTGGCAATGGCGTTGCTTACTGCCCACATTGCGACGGTCCTTTCTTCAAAGGTAAAGATGTTGCGGTTGTTGGTGGTGGTAATTCGGGTATTGAAGCGGCGTTGGATTTGGCGGCTATTGTAAAATCGGTAACTGTATTTGAATTTATGCCAGAGCTTAAGGCTGATCAAGTGATTATCGATCAAGCTAAAAGTCGTAATAATATTAATATTTTAACCAATGTTGAGACTAAGAAAATAATAGCCAAGGATGCCGCAGTCACATCCCTAGATTATTTAGATAGAGAGACAGGTCGACAGCATAGTTTAGACTTATCGGGTATATTTGTACAGATTGGCCTCTTGCCAAACAGTGATTTTGTTTCAGATATTGTTAAACTTTCTCCACATAAAGAAATCATCATCAATGAAAAATGCGAAACCAGTGTAGCGGGGATATTTGCATGTGGTGATGTGACAACAGTGCCTTACAAACAAATAGTCATTGCGATGGGCGAAGGCAGTAAAGCCTCACTTACTGCATTTGATTATTTGATCCGCGAATTTTAAGAAAAACTTCATTTAGCAATAGCCAACTTCCATGATGCTCGATAAACGTCAACTTAATATCTTGTGCCTTGTCAGTCCATAATCGAAATCTGATACAAAAAGCCCTTATGCATCGGAACATAAGTTGTGTCAGTACACTAAACAATGTTATTTTTTTACCGTCTTTCAATTCTATTTTTAGAATGGTATAACCCGCCATGATGACTAAATCCTTTATGACTAAAGAGAGTTTTTGAATCCTATTTGTATCGTGCAGGGTTAAATTATAATAAAACATGATATATTTGGCTAGAAGATAATTATGAAACAAATTTCTACAAGTAAGCTTAACAGCCAAAAATCACCACATATGGTCAACAGACGTTTTTCCGTTGCGCCGATGATCGACTGGACAGATAAACATTGTCGATATTTTCATCGGTTACTAAGTAAACATGCTTTACTATATACGGAAATGGTTACTACAGGGGCGGTTGAATATGGGAATAGAGAGAAAATTCTTGGCTATAATCAGCAAGAACATCCCGTAGCGCTACAGCTTGGTGGCTCTGACCCAAAGGCCTTGGCGTTGGCGTCAATCATTGCAGAACAACTATGCTATGATGAAATTAACCTTAATGTTGGTTGTCCGTCAGACCGTGTACAGTCAGGCAGTTTTGGCGCATGTTTAATGGCCGAGCCCAAGCTGGTTGCAAGCTGCATAAAGGCCATGCAGAATGCGGTTAAATTACCCATTACAGTTAAATGCCGAATAGGCATTGATGATCAAGATAGTGAAAAAGACCTTACAATATTTGTACAACATATGGTAGATGCTGGCCTTAGATCCATCACCATTCATGCACGTAAGGCTTGGCTTAAAGGTTTGTCGCCAAAACAAAATCGAGATATTCCACCTCTTGATTATACCCGGGTATATCGGATTAAACAAAAATTTCCAGAACTTGAAGTAATCATTAATGGTGGTATAAAAAACATTGAAGAAGCGCAACTGCATTTACAACAAGTTGACGGTGTAATGCTTGGTCGTGCTGCATATCAAACACCATGGATATTATCTGAAGTAGATGAATTGATTTTTGGTGCGCCAAAAAATCAGTTTACCCGACACGATATCGCCTATAAAATGATGGATTACATCGAAAAATATTTGGTGTCTGATAAAACTAGGCGGGCGAGGACGCATCATATAACCCGACATATGACTTTTCTTTTTCAAGGCTTAGAAGGCGCAAGAAAATACCGCCAAACATTGTCGATTGAAGCCAATAAGCTTGGCGCGGGGCCTGAAGTTCTAGCCAAAGCACTAACTCATGTTTCAGAAAGATAGGAAAATATGCATTTTTTTGGTTTTGATGTTTCAGAATTATTAATTTTGGCTACATCGCTTATTGCAGCTGGTTTTTTAGCTGGTATTTTGGCGGGTTTGTTAGGCATTGGAGGTGGTGTAATTTTGGTACCAGTGTTGTTTCAATTGTTTACATTCTTAAAAACTGACTCAGACATTATCATGCATGTATCCGTTGCAACCAGCCTAGCCATCATCATTCCAACGTCAATAAGATCGCTGCGTGCGCATATGGCTAAGCAAGCAGTCGATATAAAGTTACTAAAAACTTGGATTTTACCCGTACTTCTAGGTGCCGTAACTGGTTCTTCTATCATATCTTTCATTGACGGACATTTGCTTAAAATTGTATTCACCTTTTTTATCATTATCATTGGTCTAAAACTAATTTTTGATAATAAGCAATGGACAGTAAGGGATGATATTCCGTTCGGCTTTGGTAACAATGCCTTAAGCTATTTTATTGGCTTTTTTTCAACTTTAATGGGCATTGGTGGCGGTACGCTGGGTGTATCTTATATGACATTATGTGGCCGAAGCATTCATCAATCCATTGCAACCAGTAGTGGCTTAGGCTTGTTAATCAGCATACCAGCAACTTTGGGGTTTATATTTGCAGGGCAAAATATTGAGGCATTACCAGCGCTCTCTTTAGGGTATGTAAATTTAATTGGGGTTGCCATCATTATCCCAGCTTCGGTTTTGTCCGCGCCGATTGGAGTGAAGTTAGCCCATTTATTTCCAAAGCGTAGCTTAGAAATAATATTTGCTTGTTTGTTATTTTCTGTAGCAATAAGGTTTATAATTTCTTTATATTAAGCGAGTCCGCGAGCTAGCAATTAGATAATATATTGAAATGGTTCAGACTTTGCTAGCAAGCAACAAAAATACTAATTGCGCATAGTTAACCGATTACCACTAAATTCAAAGCCCTTAATGCGTTTTAAAAATGTCATGCCAAGTAGATTGCTAGAAACTTGATCTGAACTTGCAATAGCAGCTTCAACATCACGGACAACTATACCGCCAATGCTAATTGAATCTAATTTAACGGGTGCAAATTTGGTCGTTCCCGATGCAGTCAAAGCTTCACGATTATAGACTAATTTGTTAATGTTAAATCCAATTCGTCTGGCGTCATCACGGCTAAGGAATACAATGCTAGCACCTGTATCAACTAAGAACTCGATATGTGTTCCGTTTACCAATACCCTTGCAGTAAAATGCCCCGAACGATCGGCAGTTAATACAATTTTTGGATTTTTCTGTGTTTGGTAATGTTTAGCTTTCCGTACCACCTTTGGCTTCACCTTGCCGCCATCTTCATAATAGGCAGCTTCGGCCTTGAGATATAGTTTTTCTGCGACGGCGCTAAGCTCAGGGTCAGTATAGACTAAGGCCCCAACAAATGCCAAAAATGCAAGTATAATAAAAATTCTCATCTGCGAGCCTTTAAGTAGCCAATTTTTATAAAGTAAAGTAGCTAATTTTTATAAAGTAACCAATTTTATATTTTTAAACGCTTTCGTCAATCGCTTTAAGTCTATTAGGTAGACCATCTATGATCTGCTGTTTTTCGGCATCGCTAAAATTGCCCCATTGGGAAATCTCGCAACTATTCCTACCACAGCCATAGCAAAAACCAGTGTCAAAATCTAGGGTGCATACCTTAGTGCAAGGGGACTCTATTGATGAAATTTGTTGTTTTAAGGGCATATGTGTTTTTTCAGTTAGATAAATGTCGTTTCTCATTCATTTATATGGTAAGGCGGTACCAAATGTAAATATTAAAGTTAAAATAAGCATGGGTAGATTATGAGCTTTGCAGTCGCCAACAAACCATTTGAAGATTTG
>JADGDI010000093.1:5521-9319 GCA_016744975.1 Hyphomicrobiales bacterium
TTATTAGCATCGATTGCTGAAATTAATGTTCAAAAAGATGATGCGAATATAATCAACTGGATGCAAGCCATCGCCAATGGCAAAGACGATAAAAAAATTGAAACCACACGTTGTTTAATTACCTTATTTGCATCGGCAAATGGCATTGCAGATGAGGCGGAAATTATACAGTCCACCAAAGACATTAGAGCATTTATGGATGATAGCGCGGCAGGAAATAGCCGATTAAATGACATGTGTGCTATATACGGCCATGGTTTAAGGATTTTTGACCTCGCTCTGAATATGCCGACTAAAAAATCATACTTAGAAGCAACATTGGATGAAAAACAATGCGCTGCGACGGTAGCATTTGGTATGGAAGCCATTGCAGGTGGTGCAGATGTCTTGGCCGTAGGTGCCGCTGCAACCGCAAGTGATATTGTTGCCGCTTCGCTAATTTTGGTTTTATGCCCAGAAACTGCAGATATAATTAAGCGTGAAATGACGGCCGACTTTGAATTAATCACCAAAATTGCTAGTTCTTGCGATACAGCTAAACCGCTGGAGACTTTAGCCAAAATAGGTGGGCGTGAGAATGCTGCCATCATTGGTGCGATCATAGCAGCTCGTAGTGAACATGTGACGATTATTCTGGATGATCTATCGGCCTTAGCAGCAGCTTTGATACTGAATTTAGAAGCCCCCAGTCTTACCACCCATTGCCGTCTTGCCATATGCCAGACTGAATTAATGGCGGAAATTCTACAAAAAACATCTATACAGCAGGTGATGCAGTCTGATAGCCCTAAATTATATGGTGCAAATTCAGCACTTGCAATGGGGGTTTTAAAGGCCAATGCGGCAGCACAATAATCTGGACTTGCCGCCAAGCGGGTCAGTCTATATAAGCAGTAAGAAAAATTTTAAGCACAAATTCGAATGGAAACTATATGAAACCCGTTGTACGTTTTGCACCTAGCCCTACAGGCAATATTCATATTGGTAATCTACGTCCTGCCTTAATGAATTGGCTATTTGCTCGTAAATTGGGCGGTGCGTTTATTTTACGTTTTGATGATACCGATAAGTCGCGTTCGAAACCAGAATATATGGACAATATTAAACAGGATTTATCTTGGCTAGGCTTAGCTTGGGATAGGCTTGAACACCAATCTAACCATACCAATCGCTATAATGAAGTTGCAGCTCAATTGCGCGGTGCGGGTATGTTATATGCTTGTTATGAAACGGCCGATGAGCTTGATTTTAAACGCAAGCGCCAAATGGCACGCAGCCAACCACCCGTTTATGATCGTGCCGCTCTAAAGTTAACCGCAGATGAGATTACCGCCTTTGAAGCCGAAGGCCGTAAACCGCATTGGCGCTTTAAACTCAAACAACAAGTTGTAAATTGGCAAGATATGATCCGTGGTGATCAAAATATCGATACGGCTAGTTTGTCCGACCCTGTGTTAATTCGCGGCGATGGCGTATGTCTCTATACACTGGCCAGTGTGATTGATGATATTGACATGGGTGTAACGCATATTTTACGTGGTGAAGACCATGTTGCAAATACAGGCGTTCAGTTTGAAATTTTTGACGCCCTAGGCGCCAAACGCCCAGAATGTGGGCATCATAATTTATTGGTTGGCAAACAAGGCGAGGCATTGTCTAAGCGTCTTGGTTCACTCTCGATCCGCGATTTGCGCGCCATGGAGTTTGAACCACTTTCAGTCATTAGTCTAAGTGCAACCATAGGCAGTTCAAACCCTGTAAAACCATATGCATCGCTTGATGCAGTGTCGGATGATTTTGCATTAAGTAAATTATCACGTGCTGCAGCACGGTTTGACCAAGATGAGTTAAACAGTTTAAATGCTAAATTATTGCACGAAACCAGTTTTGAAGATGTCGAGCAACGCCTTGCTGAAATTGATATTAAAGGCGAATTTGCGATACGATTATGGGCGGCGACAAAAGCCAATATTGCAAAATTTTCAGATGTCAAAATTTGGGCTGAAGTAACCAAAGGCAGCGCAAAACCTGTGGTTTCAGATGATGATAAAGAATTTATTGCAACGGCTTTAGCGCTTTTACCATCGGGTGACTATGATCTGGATACTTGGGGCAATTGGACAAAAGCCATTAAAGCTGAGACTGGGCGCAAAGGTAAAAATCTGTTCATGCCATTGCGTTTAGCGCTGACGGGCATTGACCATGGTGCTGAACTTAAAACCCTTTTGCCCATCATTGGCGAGCAAACTGCTCGAAAATATTTGAGTGGTTCATAAATATTGGGGTTGAGAAGCAGAAAATTCTTGACCCCAAGCACTTTTTAACTAATGTAAGCATTATGAAAAATAACGGCATGAACATTATTTGCAGTATTATTACCAACTAGTTTTTACTGGCTGGCCGTTTCTCTTTACCCTAAAATATTGAAAATGCAGTCAGTCTCACTGAATATTTGCATATAAAATGCACTGAAACATGGACGAAAATGACTGATATTAAAATATATAGCGCTAAAGCCAAAGCTAAAGTAGATTTTATACCGATCGACCCTAAAAATGTCGGCATGTATGTTTGTGGGCCAACGGTTTATGATTTTGCCCATATTGGCAATGCTCGACCCGCCATTGTGTTTGACATGATGTACCGTCTTTTGCGCTATATTTATGGCGCGCAGCATGTAACTTATGTGCGCAACATTACCGATGTTGATGATAAGATAAACGCCCGAGCAGCACAAGAAGGCCGCACCATTGAGCAAGTAACTCAAGATACTACCGCGCAATATCATGAAGATATTGACGCACTTGGTGTATTGCGGCCAACTGTCGAGCCATTCGCGACCGAGCATATTCCAGAAATGATAGAAATTATAGAAGCGCTTATAAAAAAAGACCATGCTTATGTAGCGCAAGGCCATGTGCTATTTTCGGTTTCATCAATGGCAAATTATGGCGAATTTTCTAACCGAAATTTGGAAGATATGCTTGCAGGTGCAAGAGTTGATGTGGCAGCTTATAAGCGCGATGAAATGGACTTTGTGCTTTGGAAACCTTCGTTGCCTAATATCCCCGCCTGGGATAGCCCGTGGGGTAGAGGTCGCCCGGGTTGGCATATTGAATGTAGCGCGATGAGCAAAAAACACCTTGGTGAAACATTTGATATTCATGGCGGTGGTTTGGATTTAATTTTCCCACATCATCAAAATGAATTAGCGCAAAGCTGTTGTGCCAATGGTACAGAATTTATGGCCAAATATTGGATGCATAACGAATTTCTCAATGTTGAAGGCGAAAAAATGTCCAAAAGCTTGGGTAATTTTTTGACCATTAATGATGCCCGTAAGCTATACCCAGCTGAGTCTTTGCGCCTAATGATGTTAATGACTCATTATCGCAAAACTATAAACTGGACGAAGGACTCAGCTAAAGAGGCAACCGCCATGTTAGCCAAATGGCATGATAAAACTGTGGATGTTGGCACCATCGTTGCGGATGATATTGATAAAGACTTCATAATGGCTTTAGCGGATGATTTAAACACGCCAAGAGCCATTTCAATTTTACACCAACTTTCAGGCAAAGCGCTTAAAGCTTCAGCACAATTTATGGGTTTGCTTGAGGAAACAAAAGTTGAATTTACTAGCTATAAACCCGCATCGGTCAAGATAGATAAAGCCGAAATCTTACAGCTTATCGAGCAACGCACGATTGCAAAAGCCAACAAAGACTGGCCGATGGCAGATAAGATACGTGATGATTTACATGCACAAAATGTAATTATAAAAGACCACGCAAATGG
>JADGDI010000094.1 GCA_016744975.1 Hyphomicrobiales bacterium
AAAGGCGCGAACCAAACCATTGCCATTGCACGGGCGGGTGGACAGGTGTACCACATTGGATCCGTTGGGCCTGATAGTGGGTGGATTTTAGACATTCTTACTCAATCTGGCGCTGAAATAGCTGGCATTATATGCGCTACCTCGCCCACTGGTCACGCCATCATTTATGTTGACGAAACTGCTGAAAATTCTATTGTTTTATTTGAAGGGGCAAATGGGCGGATTAACCAACAACAAATTGACCTATCGCTTGCTACTGCGCAAGCATCGGACTGGTTATTACTCCAAAATGAAACCAACCAAGGTCTATATTCTGTTAAAAGGGCTAAACAATTGGGCATGCAAGTTTGTTATTCTGCCGCCCCATTTAGCGTTGATGACGTGACACAAATACTGCCCTATACGGATTTATTGATTGTCAATGAAATCGAATTTGAACAGATATGTGAAAAAGCACCTAATTTAAAAGACAGGTTGGCTGAAATTGCTGTTTTGGTTACGTTGGGTGCAAATGGTGCTAAATATAGCCACCGCAATGAAGTTACTGACATAAATGCTTACAAATCTGATGCCATAGACACCACAGGTGCGGGGGACACTTTTTTAGGCTATGCGCTTGCGGCCATTGATAGAGGTGAGCTCCTTAAAGATGCTCTACAGCAAGCTGCGGCCGCAGCGGCTATTCAAGTATCACGCGCTGGCGCGGCCGCAGCGATACCCAAAATTTCAGAAGTTAAATTGTTTATGCGAGAAAACAAATGAAAATGATAATAGATACCGACCCTGGGGTTGACGATGCTATGGCGATATTTTACGCAGCTTTAGCCCCTGATATTGAGCTGCTTGGATTGACTACAATATTTGGCAATGTAAGTGCCGATGTGGCCACCCGCAATGCGCTTTATTTGTCCGAAATGGCTGAATTGGATATCCCCGTTGCAAAAGGGGCTAGCAAGCCATTAAAGCGTGAACCAACTGAGCCAACCAGTATTGTTCATGGTGCTGAGGGTTTTGGTGACTTACCTGCGGTAGAACCCAAAGGTTATGCCATTAAAGAAAATGCCGCTGAATATCTTTGCCGTATGGCGCGCATTCATAAAAATGAATTGGTTATTTGCGCTATTGGACCAGTCACCAATATTGCTGATGCAATTAAGCTTGATGCAAGCTTTGCAAGCAATGTTAAAAAAATTGTATTCATGGGCGGTGCGGCATTTACACCTGGAAACATTACCGAATTTGCCGAAGCAAATAGCTTTCATGACCCGCACGCGTTGAATATTGTGCTTAATTCTGGCGCACATACTTTAATGGTTGGTTTGGATGTAACGATGAAAGTTTTATGCAATGCTGAGTTTTTTTCAAACTTGGCAACTGCCTCGCCTAAATATGGACAGTTTTTAAAGGATATCAGCGAATATTACCTCGATTTCTATGCTAAGATTGTGAATTCTGATGGCTGCGGTTTGCATGACCCAGCAGCAGTGATTGCCTGCACCCACCCCGAATTGTTTGACATAAAACAACTGTCGATACAGGTAATTGAGGAAGGCAATAAAATGGGGCAAACTTTGTGCAATGATGCACATACCCCAACCAATACGGCGGTTTGTATAGGTGGAGACATGGAGGCCGTAAAAGAAAAATTTCGGAAAATGTTTGCGTGATTTAGCTAGAGAATATCATTTTAGGTTTGAGCATTTTGGCACTAAACTTTAGGCTGCACATCACCCAGCTCGCTAGCATGCACCCACCAATTTGAATGTTTTTCACTTAGGATGGCTGCGGCTTTTGATGCTTTTTGAGCCGTTTCAAATAGCCCAAAACAAGTTGCTCCTGAGCCGCTCATTTGGGTAACTTTTATGCCTTCACATTTTCGCAGCTCTGCCAATGTTTCGTCAATTTGGGGGCATAATTTAATTGCGGCAATTTGCATGTCATTTTGCGTGACATTAATAAAATCTATATATTGCTGATAATTTGTTACCTTTAATATTTGACATTTGGTATATTTATAGGGTTTAAGCTGATTTGTTATGTTAAGCATTGAAAATATTTTTGCGGTAGACACTGCAACATTAGGGTTGACCAAAACAGCGTGTAAATTGGGTAAATCCGGCCAGGGGGTTAACTGCTCGCCAATGCCTGACATTATGCAATTTTTGCCATAATAACAAACGGGCACATCGGCACCCAAAGATAGAAGCATCTCATTAAACCCTGTGTTTTCAGACAAAGAATAATGCTGCATAAGCAATTTAATGGTGCCCGCTGCATTGGCTGAACCTCCGCCAATGCCAGATGCAATGGGCAATTTTTTCTCTAAATTAAAATCACCCTTTACCGTTATAGCAAAGTGTTTTTCAAAAGCAGTGACAGCTTTTAAGATTAAATTATCTTGGATGTTGAACTGTCGCAAATTTGCTGCAAATTCACCTGTAATATTAAGCGGTGATCCGTTGCTTTTTGGACTATATGATAAATAGTCACCAAAATTTGAAAAAGTCACCAAACTTTCTAATATATGGTAACCATCATTACGTTTACCCAATATATGTAAAAATAAGTTTATTTTGGCCGGGCATAATATGGCCTTTACCATCGGATCAACCATTATTTTAACCATTGTCGTTTTTGATGCGCTTGGCCTTAATTTCTTGCAAAGCATCTAAGCCATTTACTCGTTTATATTCCAAGTCATCATAATTAATCTCTGGTGATTTAAAAATGGTTGCATGCTGCCATTTAAAGCCTGCCTCAAGTTTGCGCCCAAGCTTCCAATACACATCGCCCAAATGGTCATTTATATCTGCGCTACCTGGGCTAACCATTAAGGCACGCTCAAGCTCCACTTTTGCTAAGTCATATTTTCCTAATTTATAATATGCCCAGCCTAAGCTATCAATTATAAATGCATTTTGCGGTTCTATTAGCAATGCATCTTTAATCATTTCAAGGCCTTGATTAAGGTTTTCACCACGATCCACCCAGCTATAACCTAGGTAATTCAGTGCTGATGAGTGGCTAGGGTCAAGTTCAATGGCCTTTTTAAACCCAATTTCAGCTTTTGGCCATTGTTTTAGCCGCTCTAATGCAACGGCTCTTTGGAAGAACAGATCGGCATCATTGATGGATAATTCTTTACGATTACCGATAATTTTATCATAATAAGTGATGGATTTTTTATATTGCTCATCACGCTTTAGCATATCTGCATAAGCTGCTAATAATATTTCATTCTCATCATTTTCTATTACTAATTTTCCGAGCTTAACCAAAGCCAAATCAATTTCACCATTAATTTCTTGGTTCATTGCTATTCGAATTTGTGCTTGCTTGAAAAAAGCACTGCCTGTTGAAATTTTTTGCAGCTCCTCATTGGCTTCTAGATATTTACCAATATTTTGGTAATTTTGCGCCATGATATTGAGTAAATACTTGTTATTTGGTGCTAAATGCTGGCCAAGACGGGCATAATTGATCGATTCGTCATAATTGCCTGCATCATAGTATATTTTAGCAATATGATATAAACCATAAGCAATTGCTTGCTCGGCATTGGCGACAAATGGTGCTGGTATCTCGCCAGTGATTAATCTATTTCGGGCTTGGGTTATTAAATCAGAGCGCCCTGCACGATTTTCAAAATCGTCATATAAAGCAAAGGCTTGCTTTTTTCTACCGGTTCGTTCTAAAAACCGACCATAGGCTTCTATTAAATCAATTTTTGTTCCGCCTAGTGATAATGCCTCATTATAAAAATTATCGGCATCTTTTTGGCGGTCTTGTAATTCTGCTAAAATGGCGCTATTGATTAAATGATATATGGTAAAATAGCTATTTTCCTTCAATAAGTCTATATGCTGTTTGGTGGCTAATGGCTTATCGTTGGCAAAATTAATCCAAGCGCTGAGTAGATGAAAATTCATTTCTGAAATCATGAAATCATCGCCCTTTTCAACATGATCAAGCGCTAATTTAGCGTGGCCTTGTTTTAAATTATCTAGGGCGAGCATTATCTTTGAGAGATAATGGTGCGCCGATTGCTGCAAATTATCCTCTACTTCTAACTGATGATAGCGCTTTGCAAAAATACTGGCTTGGCTAAATTTACCTGTGATTAAATGTGACACAAACAAGCTTTCAACCACAATATCATCATCAGGGCGCAGGCGGTATAAGTTAAGCAGGAATTGATTGGCATTTTTATAGTCGCGACTTGCCAATGCTAGGTTGGCAGCCAGAAATTGCCCCGGGTAGCTTTCTTTGCCAGTAATTTGCACCCGCTTGATGCTATTTGTTTTTGCAAAACTAAAACTATTACCTATTATAACTACAAAAAAAATTAAAAACATTAACTTTGTAAAACTTAGCATCGCCAATCGGTCTAATTTCATTTGACAATATACCCTTTATTTCGATTTTTATATGCGCTTAAATATAGTTTATTCGCATATGCAAAAGCCTATCTTGCCACTATATAGCTGAGATAAGTTTATTTTGTCTTATAAAGTTAAATATAGGCACAATTATGTTGTCTACATATTAGGGTAATTTGGCCCACCGCCGCCTTCTGGCACTGTCCAGGTGATATTTTGCGCAGGGTCTTTAATATCACATGTTTTACAATGGACGCAATTTTGACCGTTAATTTGGAAATATGGTTTCCCGTCTTTTTCGATCACTTCATAGACCCCTGCTGGGCAATATCTTTGCGCAGGCTCGGCGAATTTTTTCAAATTCTCATTAATTGGAATTGAGGCATCTTTTAATTGCAGATGACAGGGTTGATCTTCCTCGTGATTGGTTGCTGATAAAAATACTGAAGATAGCCGATCGAAGGTTATTTTTCCATCTGGTTTTGGGTAATTTATCATTTTGCACTGATCTGCTGGCAGCAAAGCTGCTGCGTCAGATTTTTTATGGTGCAACGTATAGAAATTTAAAAATGGCAACAACGTTTTAAGCCACATCTCCACACCGCCAAACACCATGCCTAGATAGTTGCCAAAGCGAGAAATTAGCGGTTTTACATTGCGAATTTTAGCCAAATCTTTGCCAATTGGACCATTTAACACCTTATCACCATAGGCCGTTAGCTCATCCAAACTGCGGCCATTTTTAATGGCTTCAAATGCAGCTTCTGCACCGTGAATGCCTGACCAAATGGCGTTATGAGTGCCTTTTATACGCGGTAGATTAACCATGCCAGCAGCGCAACCAAGCAATATACCACCATTAAATGTGAGCTTTGGTAAGGATTGCATACCGCCTTTGGTAATTGCCCTAGCGCCATATGCAATGCGTTTTCCACCTGTTAATATTTCAGAAATTGCGGGGTGGGTTTTATATTTTTGGAACTCATTAAATGGCGAAATATATGGGTTGGCATAGTCCAAATCTGTAATATAGCCAATTGAAACTTGGTTATTATCAAGATGGTATAAAAATGCACCAGAGCCAACATTTGCAGGTGAAGGCCAACCTAAAGAATGCATTACCAGACCTTCGTCGTGCTTTTTGGGGTCGATTTCCCACAATTCTTTAACACCTAAGCCAAATTTTGGCACATCGCATTGTGCATCTAGGTTAAACTTCTCAATTATAACTTTAGCCAGCGACCCGCGCACCCCTTCGCCAATCATGGTATATTTAGCGTGGATTTCCATACCACGCTCATAACTTGGTTTGGCTTTACCATCTGCGCCAACACCCATATCGCCTGTGGCTACACCTTTTACATTACCTGCTTCGTCATAGATTATTTCAGCGCCCGCAAAACCTGGGTAAATCTCAACACCCAATGCTTCGGCTTGTTCGCCCAACCAACGTGTTAGATTGCCAAGGCTGACAATATAATTGCCATGATTATGCATTAATGGCGGCAGTAAAAAATTTGGTATTTTAAGTTGACCTGAAGGGCCAAAAATATACATTTTGTCTTTTTTTACTGGCACATTAAGCGGTGCGCCCTTTTCTTTCCAATCAGGAATTAATGCGGTTAATGAGATTGGGTCTATTACTGCACCAGACAAAATATGCCCACCAATTTCAGCGCCCTTTTCAAGCACCACAACCGATAATTCTTGTTCATTTTTTTCGGCCAGTTGCATTAATTTTATAGCAGCGCTTAGCCCAGCTGGCCCACCACCAACAATGACCACATCGACATCCATAGAATCGCGTTTTGCTTTCATTGGGTCATTTTCTTCGGCCATGTTACACCTTTGGGTTGCTCATTAATCTTTAGATTTTAACGTTTCTAATCTCAACGATTAAGCCATAACCAAACAAATATGCAATCATTTTCTATAGATTGACGTGGCTTTGCTTATTTTTGTGCACTAGTTTATTTTCATTAACTAATGAAGATATTAGATAGCATAAGGCTGATGTGTGGTTTTAACAATTATTTCTTGCCAAGCTGACTTATAGCTGATTTATTCAAATGATGCAGATTGACCCTAGCCAAAATACAAGAGACCTAAACCGTGCCGAGCTTTTGGACATATTAAGCTGGTATGTGGCCGCAGGTGTTGATGAAGCTGTTAACGACAAGACCAACAATCATTTTGAAACCATTGCGCCAACACCAAGCTTTGATAATGCCACAAATAAAACTATTGTGAGTGCTAAGACACCGCTTGAAACAAATGAAACGACTAGATCAAACGAAATCTCTAGGCCAAATGCAAAAACAGCCAGCCCAATAAAACCACAGAAAAACAAGCAAACACTCGCAAAAAACCTCAGGGCTGGACAAGTTGACTACCAACATTCTATTCAATTGGCACAAAAAACCGCTGCCCGATGTGATGATTTACAAAGCCTAAACAAAGCGCTTAACGGTTTTGAAGAATGCAGTCTAAAGCTTACCGCTAAACATTTGATATTTGGGCAAGGTAATGGGGATGCTGATCTCATGTTAATTGGCGAGTCCCCGGGGCGTGATGAGGATATGACTGGCCATGCTTTTGCAGGTGCAAACGGACAAATGCTAGACCAAATTCTTAATGCAATTGGGTTTGCGCGCGAAGATGTTTGGCTGAGTTATTTATTGCCTTGGCGCTCATTGGGCGGGGTTGCGCCGAGTGCTGCTAATGTTGATATTTGCCGTCCATTTTTATTACGCCAGATTGAACTGGTAAAACCCAAAATAATCCTAACTTTTGATGGCCTTGTTTGTGGCGAATTAACCAAGCAAACTGGTTCTATTATTACTAATCGCGGTAAATTTACCAATATTGAAATAAATGATCATAGCTATAAAGCCATGCCAACTTTTCACCCGCAATTATTACTAGAAAACCCAAGCTACAAACAAATGGTATGGCAGGATTTTTTAAGTGTGAAGCACAATCTGAATGGCAAACACAGCCTCTAAGTATTTAGCAAAATAATATGACCTTGTTACAGCATTAATAGCATAGGGCTAATTTAAACCTGTTTTCACCATACTAAATGCTGATAAATGTAAAAATGGATGAATATGCCTGCGGCAATCATATATTAAACCGATAATTGTGTCATTTATTATAAAAATCCACAAATTTTGAGCTTTTTTCGACTTCTGATTAAAAAAACCAATAAATTGCTTTCTTATTTTTTTAAATTAGTTATATATGGTAGCGCAAATGAATGATTGTTATAGCGACGTTTCGAGAATAGAATGCCAAGCTACTATGGTTGGTATCACCAATTAAGTCAGGAAATTTGTAGAACGCACTTATTGAGGATATTATATCATGGCGACTGGCAAAGTTAAATTTTTTAACGAATCTAAAGGTTTTGGTTTCATTGAAGCTGACGATGGCACAAAAGATGTATTCGTACATTTTTCTGCTATTCAAGGCGAAGGCTTTCAAACATTGGCTGATGGCCAAAAAGTAAGCTTTGAAATCAAACAGGGCAAAAAAGGTCCTGAAGCTGATCAAGTTACTAAACTAGACTAGTATTTTACTAGTATATTAGTTTATTGAATTACACCTGTTGCATATTTGTAACGGGTGTTTTTTTGAGAATATTTTAAAAATAGTTGTAAAGACTGCTGGCTATGTCGACAAGGCTACATCCATTTAAAAGGCGACACTTAATCGACTATTCATTGCCATTGCATAAGGCAGTAAATATTAATTCAGCTTCAAATATGGCTCTTTATCTATAAATTAGACAAAGATAACATCCATCAGCCACAGCGATAATTGTTAATTTGCGTAAAAAGTAAATATTTTGATTTATAATTCTTAAATATTCTATATTATAAATGATATATTCTAATAAGGTGAAATAATGCACGTACATATCTACCAACCAGCACGCAACCCAATGCAATCTGGTATTGCAAAAACCAAATCTTGGCTTTTGGAATTTGACCAAAGTGAACGAAAAACTATTGGTGCATTAGCAGGCTATACTGGTTCTGGCGATACATTATCCACGCAATTGAAAATGAGTTTTCAGAGCAAACAAGATGCGATTGAATTTGCAGTTAAAAAAGGCTTTAGCTACGATGTTAGCGAGCCAAAAAAACGAGCTCGAAGGGCAAAAGCTTATTCTGATAACTTTGCCTATGGGCGCAAACTTAACTGGACACACTGATTTAACGTTATTTCCACAATAAATATTCAATATTTCTTAATTGATATAATTAGGTAGAGACAAATATTTTTTAATTGACTAGTTTGTCCTTTATATATCCAAAATATTGCAATTTGCCCGCGTAGCTCAGTTGGATAGAGCATCGGATTTCTACTCCGAGGGTCAGGGGTTCGAATCCTCTCGCGGGCACCATGATTTTATAATATAAATTCAATTAGTTACAATAAAATAATGATAACACATTTTTATCGGTTAGACAGATTCTTGTAAGAAGTTAGACACTTTTGTTGTAGCGCGACGTTTTGGTTGATACCGTTACGGCGTTTTGCCTGATACCGCTGTAATATTAATTTTAAAGAGCAGCACTTCAATTCTGCAACTTATATCCACTTGTCAGGTTTGATAATTGGCCGAGGCTTTGCGTCAATTTTAGCACTAAATTGAGATTTTCTTAAATGACTATTTTCTATTCGCTTATGAAAAGATTTTGCAGCTAGTAATTTTTTTGGAGGAGTCAAAGTAGGCGAGAGCAATCCAACAGGTTTTTGTAATCCATCCCTAACCATTTCCATTGGTTGAATTAAATCTGTGTCATTTGTTAATATTGCAGCTACATCATATTCGTTTTTAAAGCCATCGAATAACAT
>JADGDI010000095.1 GCA_016744975.1 Hyphomicrobiales bacterium
GGCTATATCATAGTGAAAATATTGGTTTAACTACTTTATGGAAAGCCCTTAGTTTTAACCCCGCAAAATTACTTGGTTTGAATGTTGGAGAGCTTAAAGCTGGCAATCGTGCTGATTTTATCATTGTCGATACCGAATATAGTTGGACAGTTGAGCGACCTGCATTAAAATCAAAAAGCAGCAATACCCCATTTGAGAATCGAATTTTACAGGGTAAGGTGCTGCAAACTTATGTGTCTGGTCAAAAAATATTTGATCTAACAGAGAATTAGAAAGTTATAGAATGCTCGATTTTTGGATTGCATATCACGGCTATTTTTTAGCTTTTGTTATCGGCTATTTTTTAGGATCAATTCCATTTGGGTTGATCATCACAAAATTGGCGGGAAAAGGCGATGTTCGCAATATTGGTTCGGGGAATATAGGTGCAACCAATGTTTTACGCACAGGCAGTAAAAAACTTGCCGCTGCAACATTATTAGCAGATGTTGCCAAAGGTGCGGTTGCGGTTTTAATAACCTTGTATTTTGCTAACAGCATGAATTTTGATATGTTTTTTGTCTATCTTACAGGGTTTTTTGCACTTTTGGGCCATATGTACCCGATCTGGCTAAAGTTTAAAGGTGGTAAGGCAGTCGCAACATTTTTAGGTATTCTAATTGCAGGTGCATTTTGGGGAGCGATTGGTTTTGCTGTGATATGGTTGGCAACTGCATATGTGACTCGTTATTCGTCACTTGCGGCATTTTTAGGCTGTATTGCCGCCAGTGTTCTTTTGTTTATTATGGGCAATGACTGGTATATTGTGATATCCATCATGACGGTGATTATTATTGCCAAACATCATCAAAATATCAGCCGTCTGCTAAAAGGCAACGAAAGCAAAATTGGCGACAAGGGCTAATTATATTTAAATTCGGGGGAATGAATGTCATTTGGCGGCGCATATAAATTAAGTGATGAGCAGCGGATGGATTGGCTTCAGCTCATCCGTTCAACTCAAATTGGCCCCAAGATATTTCATAAATTGATTAATAAATTTGGTGGTGCAGGCAATGCGATTGAGGCTTTACCTGAGTTTATCGCCCAAACCAATAATAAAAAAATAAAATTAGCGTCGCGTGATAACATCTTAAAAGAGTGGGATGCTATACATAAGTTTGGAGCACGTATCATTGTTATGGGTGAAGCTGAATACCCAGAAGCATTAACCTTTAGCGCCAACCCGCCACCATTATTGACCGTATTAGGCGACATATCTCAGCTTCAAAAACCCGCTTTAAGCATTGTTGGTACGCGTAATTGTTCGGCCTTGGGTTTGAAACTTACCCACAGCCTTGCCAAACAGGTAGGCGCTGCGGGTTATTCTATTGTTTCTGGCTTTGCCCGTGGTATTGACAGTAAAGCCCATATTGCAGCATTAGAAACTGGAACAATTGCCTGCTTAGCTGGCGGTATCAACATTATATATCCACCAGAAAATGCTGATTTATATAAAGAATTTTTGAATTTCAAAGGTTTATTCATTAGCGAAATGCCGTTTGGACTAAACCCGCGTGCGGTGCATTTCCCCCGTCGCAACCGCATCATTGCAGGTATTTCTCAAGCCACATTGGTGGTTGAAGCCGCGGTTAAATCTGGCTCATTAATCACTGCCAATATGGCATTAGATTTAGGCCGTGAAGTATTTGCAATTCCTGGAAATCCACTTGACCCAAGGGCTGCTGGCCCCAATAGCTTAATTAAAGATAATGCGGTTTTGGTACGACATAAAGACGATATATTGACTGCCCTTGCCTTTGCAAAAAACAAACCACAACAACTAATTGCGACTACCGAAAATGAAACAGCCCACCAGCAAGTTGATTTATTTGCAGAACCAAACCCCACAGAAACTGAAAACTTAGCGATTATACCAAATGAACCACAACAAAAACCAAAACCAGAAGATATAATATTGAAACTTTTAACCACCTCTCCAATTGAGTTGGATTTTTTATTACGGGAATCTAATTTGGATGTAGATATTTTTCATGTTGCCTTAACCAAGCTTGAACTTGATGACAAAATTGAGCAAATTTATGGACAAGGTGTACAACTTAGCTAGTCTTTTGGGGTGAAACACCACTTAATATATGATGGTTTTGTTAAAAGTTTTTTGACAAAACTAGTTTAATTGAATATTAGCATAAAATAAATTTAATAAAATTTGACCTGTAGCGGAATAAAATATGAATATCGTGATTGTAGAATCGCCAGCTAAAGCCAAGACAATTAATAAATATCTAGGTTCGGATTATAAAGTATATGCCTCCTATGGCCATGTTCGTGACCTACCATCAAAAGATGGCAGTGTGGATCCTGAAAACAATTTTGAAATGAACTGGCTAGTTGATGGCGATTCTAAAAAACGCCTCAATGAAATTGCTAAAGAGCTTAAGGCTGCTGATAAACTTATTCTCGCGACTGACCCTGACCGTGAAGGCGAAGCGATTAGTTGGCATGTGCTTGAAGTTTTTAATGCCAAAAGAGGCTTAATGAAAAACATTGCAGTTGAACGTGTGGTGTTTAATGCAATTACAAAAAAGTCTATTCTTGAAGCGATGCAAAATCCTAGAGAAATTGACTTCCCGCTGGTTGAAGCCTATTTGGCACGCCGAGCATTAGATTATTTGGTAGGCTTTTCCTTATCACCAATTTTATGGCGCAAATTACCTGGCTCCCGCTCGGCTGGGAGGGTTCAATCTGTATCACTTCGCCTAATTTGTGAACGTGAAGCCGAGATTGAACGCTTTGAACGCCAAGAATTTTGGACAATCGACGGCAAGCAGAAATCGACCGATGGTGTTGAGTTTACTACCAAATTATGGGCGATTGAAGGTAAAAGGCTAGAAAAGTTCACCATAAACAATCAAGCAGATGCTAAAGCCATTGAGCAAAATGTTGATAATAAAGACCTTAAAATTACCGACATTGTAAGCAAGCCCGCACGCCGTCGGCCATATGCTCCATTTACGACCTCGACTATGCAACAAGAGGCCTCTAGTAAGCTTGGATTTGGCGCTGCGCGTACCATGCAGGTTGCGCAAAAGCTTTATGAGGGCATGACAATTAGTGGTGAAACAACTGGTTTAATTACCTATATGCGTACGGACGGTATCACTATGACACAAGAGGCGATTGTTGAAGCGCGCCAAGTCGTAAAGAAAATGCTGGGTGATAAATATCTACCTGCTAAACAGCGCAGTTACCAAACCAAAGCCAAAAATGCACAAGAAGCACATGAAGCCATTCGCCCAACGTCACTTGCACGCCATCCGCGCGATATGAAGGCCATTTTGAATGATGACCAATACAGGCTTTACAACCTAATTTGGTGTCGTGCCCTTGCCTCGCAAATGGAAGATGCGTTATTTGAACGCACTGCAGCAACTTTGCAAACTACGGGTAATGACGGCAAACAATATGATTTTCGCGCTACAGGTAGTGTGATGGTGTTTGACGGGTTTTTAAATCTGTATCAGTCTAGTTTTGATGATAAAACTCAAGATGAAGATGCCAAACGCCTGCCTAAATTAGCGCTTGACGAAACCGTTAAAACAATTGAAATACTACCCATTCAACATTTTACTGAACCACCTGCCCGCTTCTCTGAAGCCAGTTTGATTAGGAAAATGGAAGAATTGGGCATTGGTCGCCCGTCAACATATACATCCACCATGTCAACATTGCGCGATCGGGATTATGTGCGGCTTGAGAAAAAGCGTTTATACCCTGAGGATAAAGGCCGTTTGGTTACCGCTTTTCTAGAGAATTTCTTTGAAAAATATGTGCAATATGATTTTACCGCCAATCTTGAACAAGATTTGGATGATATTTCAGCAGGTAATGCAAAGTGGGTCGATATTTTACGCAATTTCTGGACACCGTTTAATGATTTGATCCAAGAAACCAAAGGCTTGAGAATTACGCAAGTTTTGGATGCTCTGAATATCAGCCTTGGCCCGCTTGTTTTCCCTGAACGTGAAGACGGTACGCCGCCACGTAGCTGTACAAAATGTGACGATGGCCTGTTAAGCCTTAAAGTTGGCCGTTATGGTGCATTTATTGGCTGCTCCAACTATCCTGAATGTAATTTTACCCGCCAACTTGGCCAAGGCAATGAAGATGCGGCAGGTGATGAACCTAAAATATTGGGCATTGACCCTGAAACCAAGATGGAAATTTCATTGCGTCGCGGCCGTTTTGGCCCTTATGTACAATTGGGCGAGCCAGTAGATAAAGAAAAGCCAAAGCGCTCTACCATTCCCAAAGATGTTGATCCATCTACAGTAGATTTGGAATTAGCGATTGGTTTATTGCAATTGCCGCGCACCCTTGGCAACCACCCTGAAGACGGCCTCGTTATTAAAGCTGGCCTTGGACGATTTGGCCCGTTTATTCTACATAACAAAGTATTTGCGAGCCTTACCAAAGGTGAAGATGTTTTAAGTGTTGGTTTAAACCGCGCGATCACGCTACTGGCAGAAAAACGCGCTAAAATGCATGCCCAATCCATTCCGATTAAGATTTTAGGTGAACATCCCAAACTTGGTGGAGAAGTGGGTATTTATAACGGACGTTATGGCCCATATGTAAAATTTGAAAAAGTTAATGCCACTATTGGTAAAGCGACAGACCCTGAAGAAGTAACCATGGCAATGGCAGTAGAGCTGATTAAAGCCAAAGAAGCCAAGAGCGGCAAAAAGAAAAAGCCGGCGGCAAAAAAGAAGCCTGCACCGAAGAAAAAAACTGCAGCTAAGAAAAAACCAGCGGCAAAAAAAACCACGACTAAAAAACCAGCGTCAAAAAAAACCACGACTAAAAAGAAAACTGTAATTAAGAAAAAAGCAGCAACAGCTGCAGAATGATTGCGCTAAAAATTTATATTTTGTGCGGGAAATGGAATTAATATGAAGAAATCTTTCTTTCCTAGCAAAGCTGAGATTATTGAGTATATCAACAGCTCTAGCGGGCGAATTGGCAAACGTGATATTGCGCGCGCATTTGGTATTAAGGGCGATAACCGTACAAAGTTAAAACATTTATTGCGCGATTTGATCAATAACGGTGATGTGGTTTATCAGCACCGCGTATTTGAAAACCCGCGCAATATTCCCAGTGTGATTATTTGCCAAGTTGGCGATTTGAACGAAGATGGTGATTTTGGGTTGCTGCCACTTAGTGAAGAAGTGAAAAACCGCAGTAATATTAGCATTATTCTACCCAACAAAGAAGCAAAAAGGTTAAAGCCATTTGATAAAGTTTTAGTTCGACTAAAAAAAAGTGGCTCTGAATCTGGGGTTGAAATATACAGCGCTAAGGTTATAAAACAGGTTGATAAATCTGAAAAGACTGATCTTTTGGGCATTTTTTATTTTGATGAAAATGCGCAAGCAGGGACATCAGATCATTTAGGTTTTATTGAACCTGTCGACAAAAAAGACCATAACCAATATCGTGTAAGTTTAATCGCACCAAATATTGAGCTAGAAGATGGTGATTTAGTTAGTTTTGAATTAGCCAAAAACCGTGGACGCACAGGCAAAGGTGCAAGCATTACTTTGCGTCATGGCTCGCCAAGGGGTGAAAAGGCGATTAGCTTGATTGCGTTACATGCTTATGAGATTCCGCATATTTTCCCAAATGAAGTGATTGCTGAATCTGAAAATTGCAAAGAAATTGCCAACAGTGCGGTTGCTAAAAATTTACGTGAAGACTTAACCCATTTACCATTTGTAACCATTGACCCCGCTGATGCAAAGGACCATGATGACGCATTATATGCCGAGCCTGACGCCGCTAAGGGTAATCTTGACGGTTATAAAATATATGTAGCAATTGCTGATGTTTCGGAATATATCAAGCCATTTTCTGAAATGGATAAAGAGGCTTTTAAACGCGGTAATAGTGTTTATTTTCCTGACCAAGTTGTGCCAATGTTACCTGAGAGGATTTCAAACAATTTATGCAGTTTGCGTGAAAATGAAATGCGCCCCGCAATGGTTGCCATTATTCGCATCAATAAAAATGGCCGAAAATTAGGCCAAAGATTTGTTCGCGCGTTGATAAAATCTCACGCTAAACTGAGCTATCAACAAGCTCAAAAAGCATTTGATGGTGAACTCGACAATACAACCAAAGATATTTATGAATATGGTTTAGCACCAATATTGGCGGCTTATAAATGCCTGTGTATCGCCCGAGACAACCGCCAGCCACTGGCGCTTGACCTGCCTGAACGCAAAATTGTGCTAGATGACTCTGGTTTGGTTGAAAATGTTATTATTCCCAACCGATTAGAGGCGCATAAGTTGGTTGAAGAATGCATGATTCTTGCCAATGTAGCAGCCGCTGAAACATTAGAAAAACGCCAACAGCCGCTTATTTACCGCATTCATGAGCAACCCAGCCTTGCCAAAGTGGAGGCACTGAATGAGTTTTTGAAGGATTTGGACATTAGTGTTAGTCAGAATGATGATTTAGCACCCCACATGTTTAACCAGATATTGCATAAAGCCAAGCAGCAGTCTAACGCAGAAATGATTAATATCAGCGTGCTTAGAGCCCAAATGCAAGCGGTTTATCATCCTGAAAATGTTGGGCATTTTGGCTTAAACTTACGTAAATATGCGCATTTTACCTCGCCGATTAGACGTTATGCAGACTTGATTGTGCATCGGGCTTTAATTGCTGCTCTAAACCTTGGTGACGATGGTTTAACTGACCATGAAATTGAACGGCTTGACGAAATTGCAGAGCATATTTCTACCACCGAACGGCGCGCCATGAAGGCAGAACGCGATACCAAAGATCGACTTATTGCTGAATTTTTATCTGAAAAAATTGGTGCTCGATTTGCGGCCAGGATTTCTGGCGTCATTCATGCCGGACTATTTTTAGAGTTAAGTGAAACTGGTGCAGATGGCTTTGTCCCTATTTCAACCATTAACGGTTATTATAGTTATGATGAAGTCACAAAGATGCTGTTTGATCGAAAAACCCGTAGTGGCTACCGCATGGGTGATTCTGTCGAGGTTGAGCTGAGTGAAGCCAATGCAGCAAATGGTAGTTTGACCTTTAAGATGCTCTCTAAACCTACTAAAATTAGTGGCAAACCTCCTAAAAACACCACCACCCCTAGGCGCGGGCGTGATATGCAACGTAGGTCTAAGCCGCAAGATCGTAAAACTCAAAATAAAGCCGGTAATAAACCTAACAAAAAGAGCCGAAGATAGACAATCGTCTGGCGTGACAATTTGTCCTATGTCAAACTTTACAGTATGGTTATAGTTATGGTGGCTTACAATCGGTGATAAAATATGACAAATACTAAAGAGAATATAGACCTAAGTTTAAAAACTGCCCCGCGTAATTATTGGCGCTCAGTACGCAGAGGCTTGAGGGGCAAATGCCCTAGATGCAATAAAGGTAAGGTTTTTTATAAATATTTAAAAATAGTCGATCATTGCCCGCATTGTAAGCAAGAGTTGTTCCACCATCGCGCAGACGACTTACCGCCCTATGTGACCATTACCATTGTTGGCCATGTTGTACTGAGCTTAGCTACCAGCGTTGAAATTATTTATAAACCCGAAATGTGGGTGCATATGGCGTTATGGCTGCCAATGGCACTTATCTTATCACTGGCTATGTTGCCGCCCATTAAAGCAGGGTTGATTGGGTTGCAATGGGCATTAAAACTGCATGATTTTAGCACTGATGATCATAGCCCACACTGGCAAGAAAAAAATATTGATTAACGTCGATTCTACTTGAAGTTTTGTTTTCTTTAAAATATTTTTAATGCAAAAAAGATTGCAGAATTATGAAAAAATCAACGACTGAGCTTGTCTTAGCTTTGCAACAAGAAGTAGAGCGGGTTTATAATAAACCTACAAAGTTCATGCGCCCCAAAGATGCGGCAACTCTGATTATTTTGCGCAAAAATGGCAATAAAATTGAAATATTAATGGGAAAACGCCATTTAGACCACGTGTTTATGCCCGGTGTTTATGTATTTCCTGGTGGCAAAGTTGACCTTGCTGACAGCCGTATAAAAGCCCATGGCAATGTTTCAGATAAAACCCAAAAGCTACTGTTAAACCGTATGTATGGTCGCAAGAGTATCGCGCGTGCCAATGCAATGATATTGGCAGCGATTCGTGAGACATTTGAAGAGACCGGGTATATCATTGGTCAGAAAGTCACTGATATTCCCAACACCAGATCTGCTGGTTGGCAAGATTTTTTCAATAGTGGCCATACCCCTGCCACGCAAATTTGTAAATTTGTAGCGCGTGCCATTACGCCACCTGGTGGAAAACGTCGCTATGATACCCGTTTTTTTGCTGTGTGGCTTGATGACATACCAAATGGCATGACACAGCAAGGTAATGGTACAGATGAGCTTGAGGGGCTAAATTGGGTATCTTTTGATCAAGTTAGACAAATAAATGCACCCGTGATTACAAAAACAATTATTTATGAATTGCAAAACCAAATTCACCAGCAGGCTTTTATAGAACAATCACCCGTTCCATTTTATCATTATTACCAAAATAAAATGCGGCGTGATGAAATAATTGTTTGCGAATAAAGAATATGCAATTGAATGCTTGACTTTAACAAAAATAAAAGTAAATTGCGGTCAATATTATGACTATTTTAGATTTATGTTGCGCTTTTTAATAAAGCATTTAGATAAAATAAATCTAAACATTGGAAAAGAGAAAGCCATGGCTAAACCAACAACGATTAAAATCAAACTATTGTCGACTGCCGATACTGGTTTCTTTTATGTGACTAAAAAAAATGCACGTACAATGACTGAAAAAATGGTCAAAAGAAAATATGACCCAGTTGTACGTAAACATGTTGATTTTAAAGAAACAAAAATCAAATAATCATGTGTAAAATTTAGAAAAAAGGCATCATTTATGATGCCTTTTTTGTTTGAAAATTTTGGGTAAAAAAGAGGTCGGTCAAGAATAATATCATCGAGGAGGCCACTCTAACTATTCTACGACCGACCGACCTACGAACCCAGGAGATGCGGCGGACCTGAGCACTCCGTAGGGTATTATCCGATTAAGCAAGCGGAATGCCATACTT
>JADGDI010000096.1 GCA_016744975.1 Hyphomicrobiales bacterium
CTATTATATCGTAAATTTATAGGAAATATTCTGAAATACAGAAGTTTAAAATTTCTTATTATGATTCCTGAAGACACAAAATCTGTTCTTGCCAATTTGATAGACGCAAAAATATTACCCAAAACAATGGTTTGAACATTCACTTCAACCGTACTAACTGATACCATAAAAAGCCCAAGGGCAAAAAATGAGGTAAAAATCAGCCCAATGATGGCATCTTCACGCAACTTGGTTTTGGCTTTTATAAATGCCATAGCAGCAGAGGCTAAAAGCCCTGAGAAAAATGCGCCAAATACATAAGGCACGCCCATCATATAAGCTGCCGCAACCCCAGGTACGACGCTATGTGAGAGCGCATCGCCAATTAACGACCAACCTTTAAGCATTAAATAGGCCGAAAGCATCGCACAGACCCCACCAATTAAGGTGGCTGAAAACATGGCTTTATTCATAAAGTCATACTGAAAAGGCACTAATAACTCATCCATTATTGGTTCTCCTTTTCTTCAATTCCAGTTTCGATATCACCGCCATGTGGCTTGGTTTCTTTTCCATAAATAACCAATGGGCGCTCGTCATCGGTAATCACGCTAACTGTACGTGGGTCATCATCATCATGTAAATCTTGGCCACCCAAAGTAAAGTGACGCAATACACCGCCAAAGGTTTTTTCAAGATTCTCAGGCGTAAACACATCTGCGGTCGCACCAGAGTCCAAAATCGTTTTATTAAGCAATACGGTTTGGTCACAAAAATCGGGAATTGAGCCTAAATTATGGGTTGCTACCAGCATTAAACGCCCTTCATCGCGCATTTCTTTCAGCAATTCCATTATCGCCAATTCAGTTTTAACATCCACACCAGTAAACGGTTCATCAAGCAAGATGATCTGGCCTTCTTGAGCAATAGAACGTGCTAAGAATACCCGCTTTTTTTGACCGCCTGAAAGTTCGCCAATCTGACGCTTGCTAAACTCACTCATTCGAACTTTTTCAAGTGCCGAAGCTACCATTTCTTTGTCTTTTTTGCTCGGAATACGCATGAAATTCATGTGGCCATAACGCCCCATCATCACCACATCTTCAACCAAAACTGGGAAGTTCCAATCAACATCCTCAGCTTGAGGCACATAAGATACAATATTTTGTTTGAGTGCTTTATTAACGGTCATTCCAGACAATGTAACCTTGCCTTTTACGGGGTTAACAAATCCCATAATCGATTTAAATAAGGTTGATTTACCACTACCATTCACCCCAACAAGCGCACAAATCATACCCGCATTAAGTTTGAAAGAAGCATTGTAAATTGCGGTGTGACCATTGTTATAAGTCACTGTAATATCATCAACAACTAAAGACGGGGTGAATTTTTTATCTGCCATTATATTTATTCCTCAAAACCAGTAATGATGGTTTCTACTGTGATGGTTAGCAGGTCAAGGTAAGTCGGCACTTTACCACCTTTTTTGCTCAAACTATCAACATATAATATACCGCCATAGCGTGCGCCTGTCTCCTTGGCAACTTGCAGTGCGGGTTTTGGTGAGATGGTACTTTCACTAAATATAACAGGAATATCATGCTCGCGAACCTGATCAATCACATGGCGGACTTGTTGCGGTGTGCCTTGTTGGTCGGCGTTAATCGGCCATAAAAACAATTGTTTCAAACCATAATCTCGAGCCAAATAACTAAATGCACCTTCAGAGCTAACCAACCATTTTTCATTGCCAGCTATGGCATCAAATCTGGCCTTAAAACCGCCATGCAAGTCTTTTAGTTTTTGGCTGTAGGCTGCAGCATTTTTATTATAAATATCTGCATTTTTAGCATCATGTTTCACCAATGCTTTGCGGATATTCTCTACATATTTCAAGCCCATATTAGGCGACATCCATGCATGTGGGTTGGGCTTACCCATATATGGGCCTTCAACAATTGACATGGGCTTAATGCCTTCTGTAACAATAATGCCAGGTACATCGTCAACATTGTCAAAAAACTTCTCGAACCAAAGCTCCAAATTCATGCCATTCCATAAAATCATATCGGCTTTATGCGCCTTTATAATATCTCGTGGGGTTGGCGAGTAATTATGGATTTCAGCACCAGCTTTGGTAATAGAAACCACATCAGCAGCTTCTCCTGCTACATTTTTTGCAATGTCTTGAATAATGGTAAAAGTTGTGACCACTTTAAATTTTGCCAACGCAACTTGAGCTGTAAGTCCGCTCGATATAGCGATGATGGAGGCATATAGTGCAAATTTCATTGGTTTCATAATATTGACCTTGTTAATAGTAATTATTAAAATCAATTTGAATTTAGTTTATGCTAATGTCAATCATATAATCGAGTTACACCCAATTATTTTAAAGCTTCTAAGAAGTATTATGAAAAACTATTTGGGGATTATTTGTTGAACCCATCGATCAATGCGCTTGTAATTAACCCCAAGGTCACTATGCCCAATTTGACTTTCGGAAAAAATTGCCATACTGGATTTATCATTACCCAAATCAATAAATTTTACCCTTATGGTATCGGGGAAGCGCATCAAAGGTGTATATTGTACAAATCGATACTTAAATGCTTGCTCATCGGCGGCCATTATATGAATATCTTTTTCAGCTTCAATCAAAGCTAAAAGCTGGTTTCTGAGCGCATCAATATTCAGGTCATATGCCTGAACAATTTTATTTGGTATCGCATTTCTACAATAATTATCGGGGCAAAATAATGCATGATTTGGTTTTTTTGATGGCGTAAAAGTTTCAAATTTAACATCGCCCATATCAGCAGAACCAAACCGCAATTTCCAAATATTTTGCCAACCATATGCAAATAAGACAATGGTCACCAATATAAAAAATACCAAAACAGTTAAAAGGTTGGTCAATTTATTATTCCATTTTTTCATTTTAAAGTAAGGTAATTCTAGTATTTTAACCCAAACTCTTTTATTTTACTATAAAGTGTGTTGCGACTAATGCCAAGGTTTCTCGCGGTTTTAGATAAGTTATTATTGCAACTTTTAAGCATGTTCACAATAACAATTCGCTCTCCATCGCTAAGCTTTAGCAGCTTTTCAATGTTTTTGGGTGCTTTGCTTTGCGCATTTACTATGTCATCGGGCAGGCATGAAAGGTCAATTATATCCCCGTCACAAATCAAGCCAGAAATTTTTAAGACATGGCGCAATTGCCTCAAATTCCCTGGCCAATCAAATGCTTCAAAACATTTCCAAACAGCTTCACTTAAGCCGATATCTCGCCCTAAAAACTCGCGCTTTAAAATTGCAGCGGTAAGCTTGCGCATATCGGTACGCTCAGCCAACGGCGGCAAGGTGAGCGCAAGGCCGTTGAGTCTATAATATAAGTCCTGTCGAAATTTACCGTCAGCAACAGCTTGCATCAAATTAATATTACTGGCGGCAATTAATCTAATATCAAATGTTAGGTTTTGAGTGCTGCCAATTGGGCATAACTCTCTTTCCTCTAACACCCGAAGCAAACGACTTTGTAAATCAATTGGCATATCACCAATTTCGTCTAGGAATAAAAACCCACCATTTGCGGCCATAATTTTGCCAAGCTGCCCGTTGGCAGAAGCACCAGTAAATGCCCCACCCACATAGCCAAATAATTCCGCTTCAATCAACGCATTGGGTATGGATGCACAATTAATAGCGACAAATGGCATGTTGCAGCGCTCACTATTTTGATGAATGGCTTTAGCCATCCACTCCTTACCTGTGCCAGTTTCGCCTATTAAAAGAATTGGAATATCATGCCCGCTAAGCTTTTTGAGCTTTTTTATAGATGTAGCGATTAGCGGATCACCCAAATCAATCAAACCAAACTCAATATCTTGTTTTTTTTGTGCTGAGGCGATGGATGTTTTGGCTTTGCTTATTGTTTTTGGCATATTTGCAAAGCTTCGCAAACGCGCGTAGCTGCTTTTCGCTCGTGCATAAAATATAGCCCCGTTATGGGTGCTTAGTTGGAACTTCTGGTTGTTTGATAACATAATATGGTCAAGTAAGTTGCGGATATTATTATCAAACATGGTGCTGAAACGGAAATGGGAAAGCGATTGTTTACTCACCCCAAATAGCCGCATAGCAACTTTGTTTGCAGCAATTAAAACTCCGTCATAATCAAACACTAAAATAGTCTTCTCAAACCAATTATTTTGGTGATTATTGGGGTATAGTTCAACGATAATATCTTGATGAAAACGATGGTTAAACATTTCATTTTCAATATGCTCAACACTCATATTTAACAAAGCCAAACTATGCTTGTTGCCACTGCGATAGTCACCCGTAATGTCTAAGACACCTAAAATATCGCCATACGGGCTGTGAATAGGCACCGCAGCACAGGTTAAAAACCCATTAATGTCCAAATAATGTTCACCGCCGTGGATGCAAACCGCCTGATCTTGCTTAATTGCAGTGCCAATGGCATTGGTGCCTTTATTATTTTCCGCCCAATTCGCCCCTTGGGTGAGTAAAATATGAGCTGATTTTTTCAAAAATGTGGCATCGCCTATCTGGTTCAATATCACGCCAGAATGGTCAGCTAAGATAATGACATTTTCATCGCCTTTGGTAAGCTGAAATAGCTTAGCCATTTCAGGCTGCACAAGATCAATCAACGAGCGGTTTATATCTAGGACATCACTTAATTGGTCATTTAGTAAAAAGCTATCGTCAACTGGGCCGTTAATTTCAACACCGCTATCAAATGATCGCTGCCAAGAGTCGAAAATAAATTTGGAAACCAAAGGGGGCTGGAGGTTGTTATCCATCGTAACAGGCGGAACCTGTCCAGAAATAAATATCTCACGTTTAAGCGCAATAATTTTAGATTGCAGCCCCATTTTTCCTCCCCAAAACTGACGAATTAGTTAAGTTTGCACAAATTCGGCCCGAGAGTCCATGCTTTGGCAAATAAAGTTTTTGTCACTGAGCAGCTGGAAATAGTTTTAAATGTTAATATATTTATCAATTGTACAATATTTGAACAGATGATTTTTACAAAATAATATTCAAATTTTACGAACATATCCGTAAGTAGCTGAAATAATTGTGCTTAGAAATAAGATTACCCAATAGTAATATCTGGCACATCAATTGCTTAGATTATAATTACAATAAGTCAAAAAAAAGCAGATAAGGGTGAAACTATTGGCTTGTGCTAGCTCGGGCTCATAAAGCTAGAGGATAACTTAAACGATGTTGGGCAACCAATAGCAACTCCAAACCGATTGGTTGCTTATGATGCTGAACATTAGTTTCTACTATGCGAAGAGACTCTCATTATTCCGCTTGAATGATGGCAGTTTAGTAGATGTGAAATGGTATATATAATATCTAATTTTACTATAGCACATAAAAATCACCACATATTGAGCGGTTACTACTGCACCATGGCCATGGTGCAGTAAAATAGAAGTAAAAACTTATGATGTGCAATTGTAAAAATCACTATTGTTTTGCAATAAATGACCCAGTACCAACCAGTTTATCACTTGATAGGTCAAAATTACCGCCAGTTTCCGCGCCATCGGGACCATAGAATTGTGCATTCATTGTTCCATTTAACACTTCACTAAAATAACCAGTGCCAGCTGTAGATTTAACTTTGGCTGCAAACCCAGTGCTAGAAACTTTGCCATCATTAATTGAAATGGTTTCGGCTCTAACCTTTGATGGTTGATATTGCGTTCTGATATTATCAATTTTCCCTGTAATATTGCCCGTAGCAAAATTTGCAGATAGATTTATGTCAGCATTAAATGCATCACCCGCAGAAATGTTAAAGTGGTTCTTATACTGCACTAAAAACTCAGTTCTACCTTTGTATGAAGCAGATTGACTGGTTGGCACGATAGTGGTTTTAGAGCCATAAACGCCGGTCATATATTCTATTGAACTTAATGTTGGGCTAGCAAATTTGATTGCAAACATATTTGCATATTTATAGTCGGCATTGTCTTTATTAAACATTAAAGTGGCTTTATTTGCACCGATAGATGCAACATAATGATCATTGGCTTTTACATAATCGCTAGACTTAAACGAGATTTTTTGCCCAGATGTATCCACATCGTAGCCACCAGCTGAATTGGCAGTAAAACTAAAACCTGAATTCTTCTCCGTAAGAGCAACTTTATTACCTGATTGAGTTTTAAGTCGACTAGTATAACCAGCGATTTTGGTGTTCGCAGTGTTTAATTGTTGCAATGTTTTAACACTAGAGCCGCCCGCCACACTACCGCCAGTTGTAGCTGTGTTGCCACCAGCGGTCAGACTACAAGCTGTTAATACAAAGACAGAACTGCCTAACATAATGGATCTCAAAAAATTGACTTTCATCACTTCCCCTTCTAAAAAAATTAACAACTTATTAACCGTGTTTTTTAACTAAGAGTCAATTTAAATGTAGTGAAATAGGGTCAATTTTTAAACATTTCCCACTCAATTTTTCTTAATATAATTTAATAATGAGCAGGCATATTAACGCTTAGTTCTTGAATAAGCATCAAGGAAATTAGCAAATTTTCCAACCAAAGCATGTAACAATACCGCAAATACTGCAAGGGTAATTAGTGTGGCAAACATCAGGTCAATTTTTGCCCGTCCATTGGCTAATAACATCAAATATCCAAGCCCGTTGGAGGAGCCTACCCACTCGCCAATAACGGCGCCAATTGGGGCATAAACAGCTGCTAGCCTAAGACCAGAACCTAAAGCAGGTAATGCTGAGGGAATTTGAATATAGCGCATAACCAGCCATTTACTAGCCCCCATCGTTTTGGCTAAATCAAGCAAACCAAGTGGGGTTCGGCTAAGTCCATCATGAAATGATGAGGTGACAGGGAAATAAATGATCAAAACCGTCATGATGATTTTTGAGCCAATACCATAACCAAACCATAGGGTTAAAATTGGTGCTAAAGCAAACACTGGCACAGCTTGACTAAATACCAAAATTGGCAAGAATAACCGCCTTGCTAGGGAGGACATTGCCAAAATAATCGCGCTGACAACCCCAAGCGCTACGCCAATGAATAAACCTAATATAACTTCAACTGCGGTGGTAAGCGAATGTTCAGCAATCAATTCATAACTGTAAATAGCAGCGTTTAAAACCCGCAATGGCGAGGGCAATATATAATGCGGTGCACCAGTAACCCAAACGATGGCTTGCCAAATGGCAATGCCAAGTAGTGCCGCCCAAATAATGTCTAGTTTTTTCAACGAGTGCTCCCATTCTGCATTGTTTCATCAATAGCAATGGTTTTTGAATTGCGTAAATGGTTTAAAAGGCTGGATTGGCAGGCAATGGTTTCTGTTGCATCAATATTGCGGGTCGGTACAGATTTAGGCACATTCCAGATTTTAGCCTCAGTTGCTGACATGACGATAATTTTATGCCCCATTCTTGCAGCTTCTGCTGGGTCATGGGTTACCAATAATACTGTTTTATCTTTTAACATTTCGGCACTTAATTCTTGCATATCTGCACGGGTCGAGGCATCGAGTGCCGAAAATGGCTCATCCAATAAAATAATAGGCCTATCTTCCATCAACACTCGAGCAAGCGCCACTCTCTGTCGCATCCCGCCCGATAGCTGGTTAGGGAATTTAGCTTTATGATCAGTAAGCCCCACTCTAGAAATAAGTTGATTGGCACGTGCAAGATCTGCAGCTTGGCCGCGCAATTTTGCACCAATAATAACATTATGAATAATGTTTAACCAAGGTAGGAGCAAGTCAGATTGGGCCATATAGCCAATTCGGCCATCAAGTATTTGCCCATCACTGGCTTTAATGTCACCATTAAAAACCCCGCCGGTTTCAAGGCCTAAAAACAACCGCAATATCGTTGATTTCCCAACGCCAGAGGCACCCAATAGACACGTCCATTGGGCGGCACCAACCTCAATTTCAATATTTGAAAATATGTCCAAATTATTAATTTTAAGACTTCCAGCAATATTGATAGCAGGCGCAACAATCATCAATCCGCACCTCGCAAGCCCATGTCCCAAAATTTAGCCTCAAGCTGGGTTGCGCGTGTAAAGCGCTTTTGCAAAGCTGCCCATCTTGGAGATTTTTGGGGTTGTTCACCTAGTCGATAAACAATGGCATCGTCAATCATTTTACCCAAATTAATGCACATATTTTGGAAATCATCCCCGCTATAGCTGTCGATCCAGGTTTGGTACGGGTTATTTTTAATTTGTGGGCTTTGCGTCATATCTTGCGCTATATTTAGGCCAATTTCGCCATAACCAAAAGCACAAGGTGCTAATGCTGCCATCAGATCAAGAAAATCGCCAGACAAACCAGCATCAATAACATAACGGGTATAGGCGGTGTTTTCATCTTCTTCAACGGCATCAAATAATTGTGCTTCGCTTATGCCTGCTTCACCACAAATCTGAACATGCAACGCCATTTCATGGTTAACCAAAGCATCAACAGTTGCAGCGCATGAGCGCATTTCTGCCAGTGTTTCAGCCTTAACCACCCCCAGTGCCCATGCCCGAGAATAATGTACTAAGTAAACATAATCTTGCACCAAATAGTGCAAGAATGCTTTACTTGGCAAGCTGCCATTGGCAAGCCCTTCTACAAAAGAATGGCCAATATAGCGCTGCCATTCACTCGTGCAAGCTTTGCGCCACTGCGCAAAGCTGCTGCCATAATTCGCAATCAAACTCATTTTATCGCCGCATCATTTGCAGTGGCGGTTACATCAATTGCAATATCAGAGACTTTATTAATGGTTTTGATAAGCTTTGCATCAAACAAAAATTGCTCAAAATTTGCATAACGGCCTTGATCCATCGCCGTTGGGCGAAGTGCAAACCGTGGCAGAGTATCAGCCCAAGCCAGCTTATTTAGCTCATCTTGCAACTCTTTTGAAGTGGATGAGAAAATTTCCCAACTTTTAGTTGGATGGTTGACCATATATTGCGTGGCTTTTTCAGTTGCGGCTAAAAATCGCTTAATTTTGTCAACATCCATTTTTTCTGGGTTAGCAA
>JADGDI010000097.1 GCA_016744975.1 Hyphomicrobiales bacterium
ACTCTATTCGTTAATAGAATATTAATGCTGAAGAGTCAATTAAAGGTCATGGTTGAAAGTCTATTTGAGGGTTTAGCCAAACATCTAATTAAAAAAATACTTAGGCTTAATTGAATGCAAGCAATTGGTTTGCGCCAGTTTTACAGATATAATAAAGGTATAATTTTGTAATCAGTAAGAAAACGAAAATATGAAACCTAATCTGACTTAAATCTCGCAGCCCAGACGCGTCTTTTATCAACGATTTCGTGGCGAGCTTTAATTTCAAAATATTCAGTGGACAATTGTCTTTGATATTCTAGATGCTGGCGCATAGCAAGTTCTGCGCCATCTGGATCTTGCTGCATAATTGCTTGATTAATGGCTTCATGTTGTTTGGCGAGAGTTTGCCATGTTTCGACATTTTCTTGGCTTAGCTTATGGCTTCTCTTAACACCCTTTTCCATCAACTCATATAAACTTCGCGCAACTTGAATTGAAACCACATTTGCCGAGGTCTCAGTTATTGCCATATGAAATTCAATATCAGCTTGGGCAGCGCTTTCTAAGTTTTTATTATCTATAGCCAATAATAACAGTTGGTGTGTTCGGTTTATTTCTTCTCGCTCAAGTTCACTAGAGTTTTTTGCGACTTCATAGGCATTGGCGCATTCAAGAATAATACGAAATTTTAAAAAATCATCACTTGTTTTTGATACACTATCAAAAAGTTTAACAAGTGGGTTGCTAATGCTTGCTCCTAATTGTTTAGCAACGCGCAACCCAGCCCCTCTTTTTGAAATGAGGAGCCCTTCGGTTGTTAAAACCTGCAGTGCAGTTCGTATTGAAGTTCTGGAAATACCCATTAAATCTCCAAGCTCCCGCTCGCCTGGCAAAGCATCGTCGGGCTTCAAAACATCAATGGCAATCAATTCTCGAATTTGATTTGCTGCTTCTTCTGAAACATTGGCAGATTTAATGGGCGAAAACGGCATGAACAAATTCCTCTTGAGCAAATCTTTGATCTCTGGTATTACCATCATACCAATTATTTAAGTTATTTCAAGAGGGCGCTAAAGTGAACATTAACAACTGTTACAACTTTCAACAATTTCGTAAATATGCAAAAAAGCGGCTGCCATCTGCTATATTTCATTATATTGATGGTGCGGCAGATGACGAATTGACCTACAGGCGCAACACGACTAGCTTTGATGAAGTTGATTTAATACCAAATGTTTTAACTGGTGTTGAAAATGTGGATATGAGCGTAACTGTAATGGGGCAAAAGTTGGATATGCCAATTTATTGTGCGCCAACAGCATTGCAGCGGCTTTTTCATCATGAGGGCGAGATTGCAGTAGCAAAAGCGGCTTCAAAATACGGTACCATGTTTGGTGTCTCATCTTTAGCCACTGTAAGTGTTGAGGAAATTGCAAAAGTTTCAAATTCGCCCAACTTGTTTCAATTTTACTTCCATAAAGATAGAGGCCTAAATGATGCCTTATTACAACGCGCCAAAACTGCAAATTTTAAAGTATTGGCATTAACCGTTGATACAATTACTGGCGGCAATAGAGAGCGCGATTTAAAGACAGGCTTTACCTCACCGCCCAAACTCACTCTGGAAAGCTTGTTTAGTTTTGCAACCCACCCTATGTGGGCTTGGAACTTTCTGACAAAACCAAAATTTGATATGCCGCATTTATCTGGTTATGTTTCTGAAGGTACGAATTTGGCAGTTTCTGTCGGTGACTATTTTTCAACCATGTTAGATCAATCGATGAACTGGGATGATGCTGAAAAACTCTGTTCCAAATGGGATGGGGAATTCGCGTTAAAAGGCATTATGAATGTCGAAGATGCTAAAAGAGCTGTTGATATTGGGTGCACAGGCATCATGGTATCAAACCATGGTGGGCGGCAGTTGGATGGTGCACGCGCACCATTTGATCAATTGGCCGAAATATGTGATGCCGTTGGCGATAAAATTGATGTAATTTGTGAAGGGGGTATTCAGCGTGGAACACATGTTCTAAAAGCCCTTTCAGTTGGCGCAAAAGCATGTTCTGGTGGCCGAATGTATCTTTATAGCTTAGCAGCAGGTGGCCAACTTGGTGTTGAAAAGGCCTTAGGAAATTTTAGGTCAGAAATTGAACGTGATATGAAATTGATGGGCGTTTCAAAGTTAGATCAACTTTCCCGTAAAAATTTAAGATTTCGCAATTGATTTTTTTTAAGGTCAACTCAGTAGACTTCCCAAAATGTCTATGAAAACAACTATATCACTCAGATATGTGTAGAAGTTTAATAAAATATTAACCATATTATGCTACTAAAGTTTAATGATTAAAATAATATTTTACTAACTTATACTAAGGAGATTCTGTGAAAACATATTCTATACTGCTAACCGAGCTATCATTTGTTTTTACCAACAATGTTATGTTGTCCAGTATCTAACAAGGTTTTTTAAAAAGATGATAGCAACGCTCAAGTTTTGTTATCGCAAAAGTAAAACTTAGAAAAGCAGTTGGAAATATCAGACATAGTATGGCAGCAAATTCAGACACAAATCAATTCACATTAAATAGCATTTATAAGTGGGCCCAATATCAGTTAGAATTATGTTTTCATGATCCACGCGCCGATGTGGAAACCTCGAAATATTATCAAAAACGACAATTTGAAGCAGTCTTACAAATGATACCTGTTGCCAGCGTAGGCAGCCAAACAATATCATTGTTAATGGCTGTATTATTTTGGGGCTATATAGAAAGTTGGCTCATGCTCTCATGGGTAGGCATTTTATGGCTTGTTGGTATCATAAATATATATTGGTGTCTTACATACCCAAAAAACCAATCCGCATCTGCTTTAAAAACTTGGCTACTAACCTTAGACTTAAGCATCTCCGCAATGCTTTATATAACAATGTTTATGTATTTATTTGGTGTTGTTGACGATAAGCAAAAAGTAGTTGTTACGGCAATATTAGCGGCATTCTTTGCAACAGGAACTTGGTTATTTGCAAGTTTACCTAAAGCTGGTATCGCTTGGGTCGCTATTATATCATCGGGTACAATAATCGCCATTTCTGTTTGGCACGCAAATGATTATTTAATAATTGTTCCTTTGATGGTTTTTTACTTAATCATTCTTTCATCTACTGTATTATTTACATCTAGAAGCTTTTTAACAAACCTAAAAACCGAAACTGAAATTGAAAAACAACGCGAAGTAGTTGGCTTATTATTGCATGATTTTGAAGAAAACGCCAATGATTGGGTATGGGAAACTTGCCCAAAAGGTAAATTACAACATGTGCCAAACCGTATTGCCGAAATCATCCAAAAATCCCAGTCTGATATTCAAAAATTACAGTTTTTAGATATTATCAGGGACAATCAAGATAAATCAGACTTAGAAGCTAAATTAAAATTTAATGAACTTATAAAGCAATTCAAAAAAGAAAAACCATTTTCTGGTCAAATATTCCCCGTAATTGTCAACAACCAAAAACGATGGTGGTCAATTACCGCAAATCCATCATTTGATTTGCGGGGTAAAATAACAGGATGGCGCGGCGTCGGCTCAGATGTCACCTTAGAAAAAAATCGTGAATTTGATATGTGGAAGTTGGCCAATTATGACAGTTTGACAAATTTAGCCAATAGAAATAATTTCCATACTCAACTTAAAAAATATTTCACTAAATATAAACCCATCAAGCCCTGCACGTTATTCATAGTGGATCTGGATAATTTCAAAACCGTAAACGATTCTTTGGGGCATTCTGTTGGTGATGATTTGCTAAAAGAAGTTGCCCGAAGAATCACTCGGATATTACCAAATGATTACTTGTTTTGTCGTCTAGGCGGTGATGAGTTTTCAATTCTCTGCTCAGGAGTTTTATCTGCAACAAAAGTTAATGAGTTGCAATCCGTCATCAAAACAGAACTTGCAAAACCTTGGTCTGAAAACGGGTTTAGAATAGAAATTCGCGCTAGTATTGGTGTTGCATTTGCGCCCAAAGACGCAAAAACTGCTACAAAATTATTGAAGTTCAGCGATTTGGCACTCTATGCAGCCAAAGCTGCCGGACGAAATACTTTAAAAATATTTAATTCAACTATGGATGACGATGCAAGGCATAAATTATCAATGCTAAGTGATATGAAGTCTGGTATTAGTCGCGGTGAATTTATTGTTCACTATCAACCTCAAATAAACTTGAAGTCAAATACAATAAGTGGGTTTGAAGCGTTGGTTCGCTGGCAACACCCGATTTTAGGCATGGTTCGACCAGACGAGTTTATCCCACTAGCTGAGGAGAGCGGTCTAATAATCGCACTTGGCAAATATGTCATGGAACAAGCTTGCCTTGATGCGGCGCAATGGCCCAATGACATGCGCCTTTCAGTCAATGTATCGCCTATACAATTTGTTAATGATGATATCATTACGGTAGTCAATGATGCATTGGAAAGAAGTGGCCTATCTGTTGAACAATTGGAGTTAGAACTCACTGAAACCGCTCTAATAGAAGAAGCCGAAATGCTTATTAATGTGCTAAAAAACTTGCGAGAAATGGGTGTTCGTATAGCACTTGATGATTTTGGTACAGGTTATTCTTCTTTATCATATTTGCAACAACTACCAATAGATAAGTTGAAAATTGACCGCGCTTTTGTTTGCACTTTAGGCGATAAAGAAAATGAAAAAAGCGCCTTTGCAGTTGTTGATACAATTGTCAAATTAGCCAAAGCTTTTAACCTAGAAACAACTGCTGAGGGTATTGAAACCAAATTTGAATGTTCAATTTTAAAGCAAATTGATTGTACCTATGGGCAAGGTTATTTTTACTCAAAACCATTCTCTGCACAAGAAACCCAAGCATTTATTGCAAAATGCCTATCAGTAGAAACTTATTTGGCAAAGTTTATGGAAGAAACTCTATCTTCAGAAACTCTGCCAAAGATTGCAAATATCTAGAGACATACATATTCAACTATATTTATTTCCGCCCATATTTATCTTCAACCCTCACGATGTCATCTTCGCCAAAATATGTACCAGTTTGTACTTCAATTAACTCCAGTGGTACTTTTCCGGGGTTTTCAAGTGCGTGAATGGTGCCTAAAGGAATGTAAGTCGATTGGTTTTCAGTTAGCAGAATGGTTTTATCACCATTGGTTACTTTTGCGGTGCCAGTCACCACAATCCAATGCTCGGAGCGATGATGATGCATTTGAATAGATAGTTTCGCACCTGGGTTAACTGTGATGCGTTTGACTTGGAAACGTGTGCCACTGTCAATGCTGTCATATTTACCCCACGGTCGGTAAACTTCACGGTTTAATTTTACTTCTTTGCGGTCAGCATCTTTTAATTCATTGACAATTTCTTTTACGCTTTGTGTATGATTTTTATGGGCGATAAGTAAAGAATCTTTAGTGTCAATGATGACTAAATTCTTAATACCAACCGTCGCCACCAAACGGTTATCTGAGCGGATCAAAGTATTTTTTGTGTTTACCGATTTTATATCACCGTCAAAGCTATTTCCTTGGTTATCTTGTTTAGATATTTCCCATAGGGATGAAAAACTACCGATGTCGCTCCACCCCGCATCTAGCGGTACGACAACTGCATCACCATTACCCTTGGCACAAGTGGGTTCCATAACGGCATAATCAACCGATTCAGCAGGGCAGGTCAAAAACTCAGATTCATCAATTCGAATAAAATCCAAATCTGGGGTTTCAACATTCATCGCCTTTTCGCATGCTTTATAAATTGCAAGGCGATGTTGCTTTAAGATCTCTAAGTAGCGGCTTGCTTTAAACATGAACACTCCGCTGTTCCAATAATACTTGCCGCTACAAACATATTTTTTTGCATTAGTCAAATCGGGCTTTTCTACAAAACTGTCTATCTCAAATGCATCATTCAAAACCATACCGCGTTTTATATATCCATAACCAGTTTCAGGCGATGCCGCGACAATACCAAAAGCAACTAATTTATCATTTTGGGCATATCGTTCAGCAATTTTTATGGCCTCATGAAATTTAGCTTGATTATCAATCACATGATCGGCAGGTAAAACTAACAATGTGGCATTTTTATCGCCTTTAAGCGCTTGAAAGGCGGCTAGTGCAATCGCTGGAGCAGTATCGCGCCCGACTGGCTCTAATAAAATGCCGCCATGAGGAACATTTAAATGACGCACCTGTTCGGCAGCTAAAAATCGATGCTCCTCATTGCAAATAAAAACACAAGGTGCATGGGTTAAGCCATTTAACCGTTTGATGGTTTGTTGAAACATCGTATGTTCACCCACAAGGTTTAAAAATTGTTTTGGATACCCCCTACGAGACAAAGGCCATAGACGTGTACCGCTACCACCTGCCATAATTATTGGTATGATCATTATTCCCCCCATATATTCCAATTAAATAAGTGTATAAATTTATTAAAATGTAGCTTTCTATATCATATTAGATTCAAGATATCTGCAAGTTAAATTATTGTATAATTATTATACTCAGCCAGCATACTTACCATTGATTTTTGAAGGCAATACCGATGCAATCAAGAAGGTCGATGGATTGTAATACATGTGTGCATTCCAGTTTTTAACATTTTATTTAATGGAGTTCGAATGACTATAACAGATGTTTCGGCCTTTTTAGCAAAGCTTGGAGAATATATAGCCCTCTCTATAACCATCTTACCTGTCAGTATTTTTAAACTAAGAATAATAGTTTGATCTTGGCTTATATTTATTTGCCCGCCTTTTTCTTGTGAGACATTTAGGTTTGGAGAGATTAGATAACGCAACTCGACCATGTCGTCTTGTTTAGGCGTTGATTTTCCGATTAAGTGATCATGTATAATCAATTCTGAATTTATATTTTTAGATATTTTACGCCGATGAATGACGCCAAATTCCTTTAGGTAGCCATTATGCTGTACATCTATTGACCAGTGTCTATTATTTTCATATATTATGGCGTTAAGTTTGGCTTTTGCTCGCCTTGACCAATTGAATGGGCCTGTAATTGTACTTTGATTTTTTTGATTAATATTGAGCGTGTTATGAGCTAATGTACCGCGAAAATAATCTCTCCACGCTGCGCCGGAATGGTAAAGGTATGTACCCGCATCAATAAAGATGGGTTGATCATCTATATGCAACCAAACGGCCAAAGCATCGGCGTGTCCATGTGCTGCAATTGATAAATAGCCTAGTGGTCCGTGATCTATGGCCAACATCAATTGCCGGGATTTAACTATTTCTCTGACAATTGTATAGCCCCCATGTTTAAACGACTTTATTCCGTTCGAAGTTGATGCTTTTGGCTTCGGAATGCCAAAAATATAATTGCGCAAATGGAAGGATAGCTGCGGGGGAGCAACTTCCGGGGTGTTAAAATATGCCGATATGCAGCTTAAAATAGACGATGAATAGTGAGTTTCTAATTCAAATTGAGAATAGATAACTCTGCCTTCATCATTGTCACCAATATGTGGCTGATTATTACCTTGATCGGTTATAAATCTCAAATGTTGGGCTGCAACCTTCAAGCGCTCATTTAGTTGTTTAGGCAGAGGTTTCTGCACGTCGTCGGCAATTTTGCAACATAGTGATATCCATTCCAACGTGTAGGCTGTGTAAGTTGGTGATTGTTCGCCCCCCACGCCATCTGGGTGAATTTGTTTTAACGCCTCTTCGGATATTATTCGCCTGCCTTTGGCCTCAAATTTTCTCGCATTCGGTAAATCTGATGCCAATGTGCCAATTACAAAAAGAGCTGCAGCTTCGGCAATTAAATGATTGTTTGCCGAAGAAAACTTTGAAGGATAACGATCAATCCAATAGGCATGGTCATATAATGTTTGACGCAGCTTTTTGTTTTGCTCGGGTGTAAAGGGCTTTTCACCAATCAAACCGATGACGATTAACAAGCTCACTACACGCGATGAAAGCTCGATTCCAGAACACCAATTCACGCCATGATAAGGTGGGTTGGTATCAATCCAACTTTCAATTTCAGATACGCAATATTGAGTCAGCTTTTCATCTTGCTTCATAACAGCATAGGCAGCCATAGGCTGAAGAAATTGCAATCGGTTTAATTCCAATATAAATTTAACATCGCCCAATTTACGTTCATGCCGATAAGCGATGTTAAAACAATATTTTTCACTTGGCCAACTGCCTTTTGTAATAGGGTCAACATGCCATTTTTTAACATCTGTTATACCGGGCCATTTGGTGCCTAAAAAACGATATTCCCCTCTTTTTGATAGTTTCGTTAAAGCCTCCCATTTGACCTCAAGCTGTTCATCTATTTCAGGGGGAACAGAAAGTGAAATATATGGTAATTTGCCTGACTTAATAGCCGGAGCTTTATGTGGAAATTTCTTAGAAATTATTAGGTTTGATATGTTACATTTTACAGCCTCTTTTTTAGATAATGAATCTGAAAGTAAACTTGAAGAAATCAAAGATAAAATTCGAGCGTATAATCAAGAGGGTAAGGCTATACTTGTTTCAGTAATAG
>JADGDI010000098.1 GCA_016744975.1 Hyphomicrobiales bacterium
AAAGTAGATATGCACCTAAAGCCGCTAAGCACAAGTCTGCGAAAAGTAGATATGCACCTAAAGCCGCTAAGCACAAGTCTGCGAAAAGTAGATATGCACCTAAAGCCGCTAAGCACAAGCCTGTGAAAAAAAAATACAGATCAAAAAAGGGAAAACATAAAGGCAAGAAAAAATAGCCCAACCGTTTTTTTTACAAATTCATTAAAATCAAGTATTTTGGCATTTAGCTATTATTTAATTTTAAGTTGTCTGTGAACCTCTGCCAGTGGCATAGGTTTGCCATAATGGTATCCCTGACCAATTTCGCATCCAATATCGCGCAGTAAGCTAATCATTTCAGCATCTTCTATACCCTCAGCCAGTACGATTTTATCAAGGGAATGGCCGAGCGCAACGATGGATTTTATAAGCGCATCAGCCTGTTTAGATTTGCCAATATTCATCGTGAAGCTACGATCAATCTTAATTTTATCAAGCGGCATTTCAGTCATATATTGTAAGCTTGAATAACCTGTACCAAAGTCATCCATAGCAATTTTGATACCCAATTGTTTAACAGCATTCAAAGTGTTTATAACCTCGTCCATGTTATCCATCATCATGCTTTCCGTAATTTCAAGTTCAAGGCGGCGCGCAGGCAAACCTGACTGCTTCATATATTTAACGCATAAAGCAGCGATATCAGTGTTTATAAACTGTGCGGGGGATACATTAATAGCCACTGAAATATGGTCGGGCCAAATTGCAGCATCATTGCAACCAATTTTTAAAACTAATTCTCCAATTTCAGAAATTAAATTAAACTCTTCGGCTGCAGGAATAAAATCATCTGGAAAGCGCAGTCCTTTTTCAGGGTCTTGCCAGCGAACCAATGATTCATAACCAATTAACTCACCAGATTTAATATCATGTTGTGGCTGGTAAAATAAAATAAATTCTTCATGCTTTATTGCGCGTTGAATTTCGGCCTTCAATTTGCGTTTTTTGCGTATTTGTTGAGCCAAGTCTTCCTGAAAAATAAACCAATTATGGCGATTAGATGACTTAACATAATCAAGAGCTTGTACAGCATTTGCTGTTAAGCGCTCTGGTGCTTCCCCATGTATTTTTGCAATCGCCATGCCGATCGAAACAGACATAATCAATGTCTGACCATGAAGCTGTATCGGCTCTTTAAATGAGTGAACCAACTGTTGGACAATCTTTGATTGTTTTTCCTCTGAGTATAAATCAACTTTGTTATATATTACTGCAAAAACAAGTTCAGAAAATCGACATACTGTGCCTTTTTCGCCAATAAGATTCTGTAAATTCTGAGCAATATTACAAATGGTTTCATCACCAGCAATTGACCCAAAAATTTCATTTACATCTTCTAACGTATCTAAATTTATAAGGATAACCGCATGATTGTGATTTTTTTTTGCAAATGCATCAGCCAAAAGCCGGTCAAAACTGTGACGATTTGGCATTTTTGTTAAGGGGTCGTTATTTTTCAAGTCAATTAATGCTAATTCGGACTGCTGTTTTTCAGCATAAATTTGCATTTTCTCAGTGATATCGCTGATAATAAAGTTGAATAATATTTGATTTTGAGATCGCTTACGACCAATGAATTTTTGCTTAAAATCTGTTTTACTTAACGTCATTTCAATGTCAAAAGATTGTCCTTCATTATTGTCTAATTTTAAGCTAACAATTTCACGGTTATTGTTGATATTATCATCCGATTGTTCAGATCGATTAATTTTATCAAACAATGCCTGGCTGTTAGGAATATAATCAAAAATATTGGCATGCTTGGCAACCAAGTCATCGGGTAATGAAAAAACTTGGCACGCTTTTTCATTTAAAAGTAATATTTTGCCAGCTTCATTGGTAACAACAATACCATTAATATTAGAACAAATCATTTGTTTTATTATGGCTTTATTGTAATTATTTAAGTTAATTTGCGCGATCATCTTTTCTGAATGATAGATAATAATTCTAATCAAATGCCATATAATTGCCAATATAATGGCCACATATAAGAAGCTGGTAGGTAGAATCATTTGGGCAGATTGATGCAAAAAGACATTGCCAAAATAAACCAAACCAATTAAAAATAAATGAAAAATTATAATTGGTATTGATTTTCTTTTATAGAATAAGCTTACTGACAATGTCAAAATTAGAATTGCTAAACCCAATATATAAACTTCGGAAATCTGATCTAGTTTATCAGCTTTTATAAGTGTTTCAAAAGCCAAAGCATGTAAGTTTAACCCTGCCATTCTGCCATGTTTGGGTAAATTATAAATATCACCCAATTCTATTGCTGTTGAACCAATTAAAAACTTTTTATTGGTTAATTTTGTTGGGTCATAATTTCCAGTAATAATGTCTTTATAAGAAATGCTGGTAATTGAATTTGGGTCGATAGAATAATCAATGATCATTGGTTTTGAAGGAACATGAATCATATTAGCAAGCTGAACGGCAATTGGTGTTCGTGCATTATCTGAAAGCATTGAATAACGTAAGACCATACCAGTAGCATTGGGCTTTACATTGGCATTCGCAATTTTGGCATATTTTGATAAAATCTCAATCGGTTTATTTTCAATAAATTGTGGGCTATCTTTAGTACCAACCTCATCAATAATAATCGCTGGTAAAATAACTGGAAATTTTGCCGCTTTTATAGCTTGGGAAAATGCTTGGTCATTTATTGGAGCAGATGTGCTGCTAAAATCAACATCAAATGCCACCATTTTGGGTGACAACTTAGCCAATTCATCCAATAACTGCGCGTGATATGATCTAGGCCATGGCCAACTTTTAAAATATTTTATACTAGGTGCATCAATTTTAACAATAATCAACTGCCCTGATGCAACTTTATCAAGTCGTTTAAAATTCTCAATTAATGTCGCTTGGTCATATGATTTAAAGCTCAGTGTTATTTGCATCAAGACTAATAAAGTCGTAGAGATTAAAAATGCTGATGCAAACTTTAAGATTTTTTGACGCTGCATTCTTCACCTAATAATTGTTGGTGAAATAATTATATAGATATGGTGACTTAATAATAGGTTTAAAAGCAGTAATATATAGCAACTCGCCTATAACTTTAGTTTATTCAATATATTAAGTATATTGTCTTTTTGAGATATTAGCAAATCTGTAAGCGATTTTATATCGGTCACACCGCATTTTCGCGTCACTGCGCATATTCCTTAAGCCGTAAATTTTTCGAAAGCCAAATGAATAACCGAGCCAAAATAAGTGTACCACTTGCAACATATCAAGCCACCGTATGTGGTGATTGTGAGGATTATCAAGGGTTTGAAAGGGGAATGGTAGCGGAAGAGGGAAAAGTAAAAAATAATTTCAACCCATTGATTTAATTAATTTAAATATTTTTAGAATTTATAAAAGTGTACCACGTAAATACATTTCCATCAACTCTCAAGTTAACTTTTTGAACTTCCCCATACCCCTTCTAACCCTGCCACAATCTACACCCTATTCATCTAATAATCCTATGGTAAGGCAAGTGATATTAGTTGACATCATTGCTCCATCGTTATACATATCAAAATGTTAGGTGGATATATATTTAATATCTATAGTAGCTTAAGCTGCCCTACTTTAGGGCTAGTCTCAATATGTTTAAATTGATGTGCTACTCCTTTCTATCTTCAGCCTCTTGTGTTAAATTGGTGGATCATTCATTCACGCCGATAAAGTAATCGGATATCAAGCTAGGAATACCCCATGACCATAAATGTTTACCTGTCTGGTGAAATTCATACTGACTGGAGACAGCAAATAGAAAATGGTTGTCGACAACTCGACTTGGGGATTTCGTTTACTTCTGCTGTGACCAATCATGAGGCCAGCGATGCTGCAGGCGATTTACTTGGGCAAGAAAATAACGGCTTTTGGCGAGATCACAAATCAGCGAAAGTAAACTCCATACGAACTAAAGTACTGATTGAAAACTGTGATGTGGCAGTCGTTCGTTTCGGAGATAAGTATAAACAATGGAATGCAGCCTTTGATGCGGGTTGTTGCGCGGCAATGGGGACACCCTATATCACCCTTCATGCCGAAGACATAATACACCCACTCAAAGAAGTCGATGCTGCCGCCATGGCATGGGCGACAACACCTGAACAGGTCGTGGAAATCCTAAAATATGTTGTTAGTGGACAGTTGGGATGAATTATTTAATCTTATGTGTTTAAGGGAATTTGAGCCCAATATGAAAATTAAAAAATTTTTTAAGAGCCCTCTTCGCATTTTTCTTTTGGTTGCCATAATACCTGCAATAATGTCTTATCTTCTGTTTCCACCTGCAGCGGCTCTATTCACCATCGGGTTTATTGCTTGGGTTATATATTCAATATTCTGTTTATTCACAAAGTTTACTCATCAGAAACATAAAATTGTTATTTCACTAGTGGTTACATTCATTGTTTTGGCCGCCCCCGCCTATTTTATTAACATGCAATTTGATTCAAAAGTGGCTTTGCTTAAAGCCCAGAATGTAAATTTTGACTTTTTGCCTAAACAAGTTGAAACCGTTGCCATTCTATCTGATGGTTACGGGTTTGATTTTCGATGTCACCCAATTTGCATGAGGTTATTGTTAAATGGGCAGATTAAAAAAGTGACATTGGTGCTGAGCCCCTTAGCACCCAACAATATAAATTTTGACCAAGTTGGAACAGCCTATTGGCTTAAGAAAAAGGATAGATGCCAAAATACTGAATATTATTCAGACTTTAATATGTTTCATTTCTCCTTACATGATTGGGATTTAATCAAACAAAAAATGAAGGATCTTGAAGATAAGAATATTTGTCTTCATTCAAACAAACAAAAGATTGGACAATCTCAGGCCATTGTTTTGGCCTCTAATATTGCTAAATATAAACGACTGATTGATACGGGAATAAATCCATTTGAAGAAGTTATCAATGCTCGGCGTTTCTCGCTCTATGTGAAAAAAGATGGCCAATTTTTGAAAGAATTTCAAACTGTACAAATGGACATATACCGGCATCTTCCACTTTTAATTCCTTTGCCAATATTTCATCTAAAAAATAAATCGCAATTTTCTTACGTTCGGAACGGTGAAAAATTCTCATCTCGCCGCGGCATATATGATGTAAGGCCACTTAAGCACATAATACAAGATAGGCTGGGACTTAAGCTAGCTATCCAATAACATGATACATTTAGTTCATATTATTGTTTGAATCGCCCCTAGATTAGTAGACACCTTGCAGGTTACAATAGAAGTAAGGAGAATATTCACCAAACTGAAAATTGGGTGTGATGATTATGCTGGTTTACTCACATAGTTTGCTGATTGGCTGGAATAGTAATGCCCCACTAGATTTAGGAAATGGCATGCTTACATTATTAAGAGCAGTAATTGGTATTTTGGATTTAGATTGTGAATTTGGTTATATTATTACAACAATAGTCATTTTAAATTTATAATTTTAATCAGTGTAATATCTAAATACGTTGGTATCAGCTATTGAGAACCCTAGTTTTTTATATAAACGACGAGCGTTTATTCTATTAGGATTACAGGTTAATGATACGTGAGTTGCCGACTTTAATTCAATTACCGATTTTAGATGCTCTATGAGGTGCGTAGCTATGCCTTTATTTCTATATTCTTCAGGTACAATCACACTTTCAATAAGATATTGTGTTCCTTGCAAAAGTTGAATTTTAACCAAACAGGCCAAGCCAACAATGTTACCATTTTGAGATTTAGCAATGTAGACATCAGAACTTTTCAAGATGTTTTTTAGTTTGGTTTCATCAATTACTATTTGACGCGAAGCTAAGGTTGAGATCATCTGACTAAGTTTATTACATATCTTTTTATTAATGTCGGTTGACTTCAATTTGTATATTTCAAAAGGGCTAATCAAGTCACAAATAGTTTTTTAGTAAAAAGAAGGGGCTTCGATATTGCAATGCAACATATGGATGCTTTAGATTCTATGTTTGTGATTTATACGGATTTGCTTGCCAAACAAAATAAAAGTAGCACTTAATGCATTATTAAAAGCTTTAGATTTTTGGGCTTTTGAGAATAACTAAGAAATAAACCACCCAAAATCCGAAATGCTAAAGATCAGAGCGAAAGTCTCAAAAGTTCGGGGCGCGCTACAGTACATTACATTAAAATCAAACTCCTCAACGAATGATCAAAGGTAATGCCGAAAATAGTCAAACGAAAAACCGCGCTACAGTACCACTTGCAACATATCAAGCCACCGTATGTGGTGGGTTATAGGCATATCAAGGGTTTGAAAGGGGAATGGTAGCGGAAGAGGGATTTGAACCCCCGACACATGGATTATGATTCCACTGCTCTAACCAACTGAGCTACTCCGCCACGGAATATCGCTTTTATAATCTCTATTGAGAAAAGGTCAACTCAAGAATCGAAAAAACACAAGTTTTCCTTAAATATTCAATTAAATTGCTTAGCTAGGCTTATTTCTATGGCAATAAAGCCAAACAGTTGCAGGTGGTACATTCTGAGCAATATAAGCAGCGCGCTTAGCAACCAAATTATTTATAGTTTTAAAAGATGTTGGGTATGGCTCACTGACCGCATAGGTAAACTGAACAATCTTACCATCCTTTTTCAATAGCATGTCAAATTGTTCCAAAATGTTGCTCGCAACAGATTTAGGCAAACTTTTAAAAGGCAAGCTCGAAATAATTCGAGACACTTTACCTACGCCCAGCGCAGTCAAATATTTTTGCATAAATTGAGCATCGCCATGAATCACATTCGCTTTAGGAAACTTCTCCTTCAATTCTTTGATAAAGCCTTCTTCGCTTTCAAATAAGTATAAATTCTCTTCTGGAACACCTGCTGCAACCAGCTCCTGTGTCACGACGCCAGTGCCTACACCAACTTCAATATAAAGTTGATCCTCATCGACACCAATTGCCTGAACCATTGCGCAGCATAATTTTTTGCCACTTGGCATAACGGCTCCAATGCTTTGAGGTGACTTCACTAATTTTTTTAAAAATGATGATGCATCTATAATTTTTTTACGCACTTACCGAAAGCTCCCCTAAAAGCAATTTCAAGCTAATATCGTTTTACCGAACATTATGTAATAATATAATATTGAATTACAAGTATAAACTATAAAAATCAAACATACTCAGAACATATTTACAAATCTTCAAATGCCAAACCTTGGTCAGTTTTATTGATCCAACCACCGCCTAATACCTGCCGCCCGTCTTTACCACCATAAATAACACATGCCTGGCCTGCTGATATTCCCATTTCAGCCTGTTCTAACTCAATATATACCGACCAATTATTAACCTTCAATTTAGCAGCTGCGGGTTTTGTTGTCGATCTTAAGCGCACAAAAACATCCATCTCTTGCTTTGCAGCATCAGTAACCAAGCCCGCGCCCAACCAATTAATATCTTTTATATAAACCTGTTTAGCAAGCAATGCCTCGCGCGGCCCAACAATAACCTGATGTTTATCTGGGTTTAATTTCACCACAAATAGTGGGTCACCTCCCCCAATACCAAGGCCTTTTCGTTGGCCTATTGTATAGCTAATAATCCCTTTATGACGGCCCAAAATATTGCCTTGCATATCAACAATATCGCCGGCCTCTAAAGCACCTGGGCGTAATTTTTCAATCACTGATTTATAATTACCATTTGGTACAAAACAAATATCTTGGCTATCGGGCTTATCGGCAACAATTAAGCCATAACGATCTGCCATGTTACGCACTTCTGATTTTGGCAAATGACCAAGAGGAAAGCGAATATAATCAAGCTGTTGCTGAGTTGTTGCAAATAAAAAATAACTTTGATCACGATTGTCATCTGCTGCACGAAATAATTTTGCATGACTTGCGTCGCCTAGCCGCTTCACATAATGTCCCGTCGCCATACAGTCTGCGCCCAAATCCTCGGCGGTAGAAAGCAAATCTTGAAACTTAACGGTTTGATTGCATTTCACACATGGGATAGGTGTTTCACCACGCAAATAACTATCTGCAAAATCATCAATCACTTTTTCTTTAAAACGATTCTCATAATCCAACACATAATGTGGAATACCCAACATTTCAGACACTCTACGTGCATCATGAATGTCTTGACCTGCACAACATGCACCTTTTTTGGCCAATGCTTGGCCATGATCATAAAGCTGCATGGTAATGCCAATGACTTCATAACCTTGCTCATGCAAATAAGCCGCAACAACACTGCTATCAACACCACCAGACATAGCAACGACCACTCGAGTAT
>JADGDI010000099.1 GCA_016744975.1 Hyphomicrobiales bacterium
TATGACATTCCAGTAATAGCCGCTATTTCTTTTTTGTTGCAATCAGCTTCATATAGCTTTTCGGTTGCTGACTTACGCAAGCCATGTAACGTGAGGTTATTTTCTTTTAGCGGTAACATTATATCAGTATTTAGAATTCGCCTCATGCCAGTTTTCAAGGCTTCTTGGGACCATGGTTTATTCGAATCATTCGTTAAGATGAATTCGCCCACTTTTTCAATTTTATCGATTATTTTTCGCAAGCTCGGATGAATTGCAACCCATACATGTTTTCCAGTTTTTTGTTGAATTACATAGATGAAACCTCTTTCATCAATATCAGCCCATTTCATTTTGATAAGATCACTACGGCGTTGTCCAGTATAAAGTGCCAGCTGCACAACATCCCCATAAGTTTTGGAGGCATGCTCCATAAAATGTGCAATGTCATCATCTCTCCACGGAGGATAGCCATCGCTTTTGACTCTTAATTTCCTGACATGAATACATGGATTATCTTCGCGGAAATCGTGAGGAATTCCCCATTTAATGAGTGTATTGAGTGTTTTTAAATATGCATTGCCTGTTGTCGGTCTATCCAAATATTTGTCTCTAAATGCGAGGATATGTGAGGCCTTTATTTTTGCAACATCAAGCTTACCCCAAGTTCGCAAAATTTCTTTTAGGTAGGTTGAATACCAATCTTGAGTGGACTTTGCTAACTGTATATATTCTGCTGATTTTTTATATTGAGATATTAGTGATTTAAAGCTATTTGAATTATCGACTGGAATGTGAATGCCCATACATTTTTTCCAAGCCATTATAAACTCAATGCTATTCGGGTCGTCAGGCAAAGCAATCGGTTTTCTGGCGCGCACAGTTCCACGGTATTTATGAAAGTAATATTTGTTCTTTTTGCCTTTATTTCTGGCAACTCGAACATGTTGGAAATCAATCTGTGCCATCGTTTAAAGCTGAAATAAATTCATCCTCATCAGTGTTGTCTTTACTGATTCTATCAATTGAGGCGCAAACATCGATAACTTTCCAAACTTTTACGGTAGTTATACCTTCTCGAAAATGAATACCTTCCGGGAATATTTTATCGTCAACCAATTCTACAAACGTTGATTTCCCAATGTCTAATAATTTAGCCATTGTTCCAGCTCGAGCGTATATGGAAATGAACTCATTTGTCATAGTTTCCTCATTTGTTTGAATTAATTAGTGCCCCGTGAAAATAGTTTTCTCGCCTTTTTAAAGGCGTGATCATTATCCAAATAACTAGCAATCATAAAAGGAATTAGTTCTTCAATATTTTCCTTGTTGCCATAGGTCTCTTCATAAATTCGCGCATAATCAGTCATCGCATCATGAGTTTCAGGATTTAAAACAATGTTTATTTTGACAGGTGTGCGCTTAGGTAACTTTGAAAGTTTCAAGGCCATTTAATGCCCTTTCATTTATATGGTTTTAAGATGATGTCTTTATGGACGATGATGCGTAATGGATAGCCAGGCCGTATCTTAATGGTCGGCTGAACATCAATCTGTCGTTCAACTAGCTTCTGCCCTGCCCGATTGATGTTTTTCTCCGACCCGTCTTGAATGGCTTGGTCTATGTCGCTATCGCCATTAAAGGCAAGCTCCGCACCAACGCTAAGCAAGGTGGATAAAGAAATACCAAGAATAAGATTCCAAGTATGGAAATCAACTTCATCCTCAAGCCCTGCATAACCAGCCTGATCAGTTGCAGGTAAGTTATCAATAACAATGGAAAGACCATTTGGCAGAATAATACGTTGCCAAACTACTAATGCTCTTGATTGACCAAAACTGACTTTTGAATCATATTTTCCAATCAACCGTGTGCCCTGCGGAATAAGCAAATGCTTGCCTCTTACGGTATCATAAACTGGCGTTGTCACCTGTGCAATCACTGTTCCAGGCAAGTCTGAATTCAAACCAGTAATGAGACTTGCAGCAATTACAGTCCCCGCCATAACTTGATAAGGAGAGATTGGCGTTTGCATTTCAAAAGGATTGTATATCGATTTATCTGGGCCATTATTTAAGAATGCTGATTTACCTGCTTGACCATTCTGATCGGTGTTTGATTGCCCCTGACCACCCTGCCCTAAAATAGATGGCAAGTTCGCACCAAGCACTTGATTGGCTGTAGCTGCAAAATTTGAGTTAAAAACACTCAATGGGTTTTGTTGTGGATTTGCATCAACCGATTTTGATTGTGGTGTGATTTGAAAGAATATAGATGATTCACGACCCTGCTGTTTACGCTGCGCCAATCTTATGCGCTGTGCACGTTTTATATCATCCAATGGGTCAGCTAGAAACGGCATGGAATTATTTAAAGCTGGTGGCGGTGTTAAACCTGCTCTCGCCTCAGTATCTAAAACTGCACCGCCTAACTCACCCGGCAATGGTGCGCCAAGTTTAGGTGGTTCATAACCTTGATAGTCCTGCGGCAAGCTATTCAGGTTTTCAGGGGTTTCTTTGTTCTGAATATTATAGAGCTGCTTCCCCTTCTCGCCATCAATTGAGTTGGGTTGCAGTGCGTAAAAGGTGGCTGCAAATATCAACACCATGCCCGTGCCAGTTATGCCAATAAGAAGCTTTCTATTAAGTCTAGTGACTGGCCGTGGCTGCCCCCGAAGCTCCAAGTCTTCGGGCGACATTTTATCTGTTTTCTTGGCACTTAAAAAATCATCCTTCATTTGGCAACCTCTCCATCAGTACGGCTGATACGAACAACCAATTGCGGATATTGGCCAAGACGTAACTCTGCGGCTGCAAATAGCTGGTCTACAATATAGAAGCGACCCTTCATGCGATAATTGACGAGTTGGTTTTCACCTTCTGAACCAACAACAAATAATGGTGGAGCTTCACCTTGAATGATGCCTGAAGGAAACTCAATGTAGATCTTACGGCCATCGTCAAACACCTGCGTTGGTTTCCAAGGCGCATTATCGCCTATGATTTCATAACGGAATTTGATGCGATTTAGGTCGATGCCATAATCAACCACTTTATTATCAGCTTGCTCCGCTTTGGCAGCCATACGTCTAAGAGAGGTCAGTTCTCCATGCGGATAATTCCACGAAATTGAAGCCATATAGGTTGTTTCAAAACTCTGCATTTCCAAATGATAAGCACGTCTATCAGTGTTAATGACAAGATTGGTTTTCAAATCTGCTGCCGTTGGCTTCACAAGAATATGAACCTGTGATTCCACTCCGGCACCAGATTTGGTATCACCTAAAACCCATCTGACGGTATCACCTGCTGAAACAGAAAGCAGCTCCTCGCCGTTTTGTAAGGCAATGTCTGTTACTTGTTCTGGCGCAGCATAGAGCTGATACAATGCCCCTTTAGAGAAAGGGTAAACCTGAATGGCATTGATATAGCCATCTTTAATAGGTTCAAGCCGTGCGGCTTTATTGGCATTCTCAACTCTATCTGTGGGTTCCAATGAATCTGACAAATCGATTTTAATATCATCTCGAAAGTCTATTGGTTTTAACTGGCCTGGCAATGGCAAAGGTTCAGGGATTGAAACAACTTCAAATGGCAATAGAGGTGCTTGCTCAACAAGAGCTGGTTCAAAATCGTCCGTATCATATGAGATTAGGGGTGGTTTGTTTTTAGTCGCACATGCCGATAGACTCACAGCTAATGCAGTTGATAGCAATAGTTTAGTGGCAATATTCATTATTTTGTTCCTCCTAATGTTTGAACATCACGCGACCAATTGAGGCCGTGGACATATAGCCCAAGTGGGTTTTTTCGTAAAATTTCTACGTCATTTGGTTTTTGAAAAATGACCGTCAATATGGCGGTGTAAGATTCTTGTGTTTGGAAAGTGCCACTCAAATAATGACGCTCATTCCATTTCACCTGAAAGCTATCGTCTGAGGCTCTAACCACACTGGTGATTTCAACAGCAACCGATCTCCTGCCAATTTCTTTAAACGGATCGTTTTCTCTCGCATATTCATTCAAGACCTGTGCAGCTTGGTCGGTGACAAAATCATAAGCCGCCTCCCATTGTTGTTTAAGAACAACAGGGTCAATGGAAACAGCACGAATGCGTTTTATAAATTCGGCCATGTGATAGGCCGTTTGGGCATCTGTCGGATGATATTCAACATTGGCAATTCCAACGGATTTCACCTCCCCAATATTATTCACCTCAACGATGTAGGGTGTAATCTTGGTTTGTAAACTCTGCCAGATAAGTGCAGCCGACAAAGTTGCTGTCAAAAACAGTCCTCCATATGCCATTAACCGCCAATTCTTGGCCTGTGAGCGGGCTGAACCTATTCGTTCATCCCAAACCTGAGCGGCTTTCTGGTATGGAGTGGTCGCGGCTGGCGTTTCCCCATACTTGTTTGTTGGTCGTTTAAAAATCATTATTCTTCACCTTCCTTTAAAACGGGGCTTCCGCCTGCACCACCTCTATCGCCATCGCGAAGAGTATGAGCAGCAACGGAAGCGCCTTCGCGAATATGCTGACTACGTTTAAGATTATTGGCCCATTCAGGTGCAGCCTCTGAACTGCCTTGATTCCCAAAAGAAGCATCAGGAGTTGGCAACGAACCACCTGTTGCGGCAAACCCAGATTTCTCACCTGAATTAAATGAGCTTTGCACCGATGTTTTGGCACTTGATGCGGCTTTAGTCATGCCTTGTGATGCAGCACCAACACCAGCTCTTGCTACACCAGAAACACCTGCCGCAACTCCTGCTGCACCTGTTGAACCAGATGAAGATTTGCCAAGATTGTATGCAGAACTTGCGCCACCTGCCATTGATGAACCTGCTTTAACGGCTGACCCTGCTGCACTTCCAGCAAGTTTTGCCCCTGCACCAACGGCGCTTACCGCTGCCACAGTTCCCAAGCCCAAACCAAGGGCTGAACCCGCGACTGCACCAGCACCTAATTGTGGTGCGCCAGAAATTAAACCCGCGGCAACACCTGGACCAAATATGCCAAGCATAAATAGCGCCAATGAAGCTAGTACGGTCGACAAAGCCTGTTCAAGTGTAATTGACCCAGGAGTGAATGAGGACGAAAAACTAGAAAAAATGGTTGAACCGATGCCAACAATGATTGCCAGAACCATTAACTTGATGCCGCTAGAAATAATATTGCCGATTACTTTTTCTGCAAGAAATGAAGTTTTGCCCCATATTGCGAATGGAATAAGCACAAAACCAGCAAGAGCTGTAAGTTTGAATTCAAGTATCGTGATGAAAAGCTGGATCGACAGAACAAAAAATGTGATCAACACAACAATCCATGCGAAACACAAAACAAAAATGGTTACAAAGTTTTCGAAAAAAGCGATTGGGCCGATTAAGTTGCCAACTTCTTCAAGAATAGGCGCTGCTGCATCATACCCTGTGGCTGCAATAAACCCAGGCCGCAAAAGGTTTGTGATTGTTAGGCCAGTACCTGTTGCATTTAAACCAAGGCCTGCAAAACTTTGGAATATAATGTTAGCAAGAAATTGGAAGTTGCCGATGATGTATGAGAATGCGCCAACATAAAGCACCTTCTTAATCAACGCAGGGATAACTGATTTATCATCAGCCATCGCCCAATACAGACCAGCCAATGTTATATCAATGCCGATCAATATTGATGTCAAGAATGCAACATCAGGCGTAAGTAACCCAAAGCCACTATCAATATAGGCGACAAATGTCGTCATAAATTGGTCAATAATATTCAAATCATTCATTGTTTTGCTCTGTGTTTAAAATGTTAGGGTTTTTAAAGACGTCGGAAACAATTTCCGACGCTCTAAATTGTGGATTTCCTAGTGGGAATAAGCTGAACCATCACCTAAGAAATTCGAAAACCTCGCGCGGGCTTGCTCCCTGGTTTGCAATGCAGCAGCTTGGTTTAAGGCTTCTGCTCTGGCCGATGCAGCAAACAGTGTTTGCATTTGCATATTCTGTTTGGCAGCCAATGCTTGAATCTGATTGCCAGCCTGCATCACCTGCAAATTACCAGTTGCGCTTTGGCTGTCAGAAATCAAACTATCCAATATGGTTTGGTCGTTTCTCACCTGCTCAATCACATTGGCCTGAACGTGCATTGAATGCTGAAAACCTTGCTTAACTTGTTGCCAGATTGCCTTTGCGTCTTGGAAAATCTGATTGTTAGAAGTGACCGCAGAATATTCGTCTGGATATAAGTCCTGAAATTTCTGATCGATTTCAGAAATCTTATACGCAACACCATTGGCATTGCGAATGAGATTGTCCAATTGATGCAATGATGATTGCAAATTACCAGCAATAGAGCCTGGCAATTTAATCAAATTCTTGGCTTGATTGATAAGCATTTGAGCATCATTTTGAAGCTGACTAATTTGATTGTTGATTTGCTGTAAAGTCTTGGCAGCATCTACAATATTCTGGCCGAAAGCTCCTGCATCAAATACTGGTAGCGCGAAAGCATGAACTTGATACACTGGCTGCGATAACGTCATCGCACTAATCATAATGGCAAACAAAGGTCGTTTGAATTTTGGGGGAATGTTCATTTTTCAATCTCCTATTGGTTTTGAGGGTAAATATCGATGAGCGAGTTTGCCCATTCGAGATTCTTGTGGGTGAGAAAACTCGATACAAAATCGCCCCCACCTTCGGCGATAACTTGGTCTAACAATTGATGATCTTGTTTTGAGGATGATGCAGTGAATGCCAACGCAATCGGCCCAAGTGCCAAATCGAACAAACGATTGCCTTGACTGCTTTGGAAATAATATTCACGTCTGGCTGCAGCTTGTGAAATGATGGCAATCTGCCGAACATTGAGGCCAAATGACTCATAGATTTTATGCTGTTGTGGCTCTAGTGCGCGTTCATTGGGCAAGAAAATACGACTTGGGCATGATTCAATTAAGGCAGGTGCAATGCTGCTATTGGCAATATCCGACAATGATTGTGTAGCAAATATTACAGACACATTCCGTTTTCGTAATGTCTTCAACCATTCACGAATACGTCCTGCAAACTCTGGATCATCTAGAAATACCCACGCCTCATCAAGAATAAGCAAGGTAGGTTTGCCGTCGAATTTTTCTTCAAGCCGATGGAACAGATAGGTCAGAGTTGGAAGCATTGCACTTTTTGTGTGCATTAATTCTTCCATTTCAAAACATTGGACTGAACCCAAATTCAATTTGTCCAAATCAGCATCAAGCAAGCGACCGTGTGGCCCAGATAATGTGTAGGGCTGCAAAGCCTGTCTCAGTACATTGCTTTGAAGCAATGCAGACAAACCAGTTAAAGTACGCTCTCCCATTGGGGCTTGTGACAGGCTCACTAATGCTGACCAAATTCCTTCTTTATATTCTGGCGTGAGGACAATTTCTTCATGGGCTATGAGGTCACAAACCCATTCATGCGCCCATACTCTTTGATTGGCATCATTGATGTTAGCAAGCGGTTGGAAAGCCGCCTCACCCACATCATCCTCGCCGCCCAAATCAAACCAAGTGCCGCCCATTGCTAGAGTGGCTGTTCTAGCTGAACCACCTTTGTCAAAAATATAAACTTGTGAATTTTCATAGCGCCTGAACTGCATAGCAATGAGGGATAATAAAACAGATTTACCTGCACCTGTTGGGCCGACCACAATGGAATGACCAACATCACCTTGATGTAGATTCAAACGGAATGGCGTTGCACCACCCGTTTCGGCCGTCAGCAATGATGGCGCATTAAAATGTTCATTATTTTCCTGACCTGCCCAAACCGACGAAAGCGGTGTCATATGAGCAAGATTCAAACTTGAAATGATTGGCTGTCTGACATTTGCATAGGTATGGCCTGGCAAACTACCTAACCAAGCATCAATTGCATTGACCGTTTCGCTAATTGCCGTGAAGCCAGCACTATTAACGGTTCGCTCGACAATTCGAAGCTTCTCATCAACCAGAGCAATGTCAGTGTCCCAAACTGTAATTGTGGTGGTGAAATATCCATAAGAAACTAGATCGCCACCCAATTCTTGCATTGCGGCATCGGCATCAAAAACCTTATTGTCGGCATCGGCATCAACCAGAACAGATTGCTCATTGGTCATAACTTCTTTCAAAATCGACATAACGCTTTTGCGTTTGGCAAACCATTCACGCCCCTATTTTCCCACACCTTTTATGGCTTCGACTTTATCCATCGAAATGAAACGTGAAGACCAACGATATGAAATGCCAAGATTATTGAGCGCGTCTAATA
>JADGDI010000009.1:0-11108 GCA_016744975.1 Hyphomicrobiales bacterium
CAATATGTTTTCGCCTATTTCTTGTGGCTGTGCATTGTTTTTACCACCTACCAACCAACCGTTTGTTTTAAAAGCAGCGCCAGCGCTTGAAAAATTTGGCCTTTGGGCACGGGCAGGGCTTGGTGGGGTGATTATATTAGAAGCATCAAAACAGGTTTATGCTTTACCCCCTAGCAATAGACAGCGTGACAAGAAGCTAAAAGAAGCGATTGTGAACCAGCGTGATTGCAGTGGTTTTAGGCGGGATAAGAGCACAAAGAAATAGTTTATTTTTCAGGTTTTTTGAGTAGGAAAATAGCTTGATCACCAAATAGATTTACCAAGATTGGCCAATTTGAAATACTGGATTTTTGGGCGCGTTGGTTGAGGATAATTTTATCAACCACCTCAACATTTAGCCCCTTACATAACAGACTTAAATCGCGAATTGTGCAAAAATGGATATTTGGGGTTTCATACCAACTATAGGTGAGCTTTTTAGTTACGGGCATGCGGCTTTTAAACAGGAGAGACCGAATCACTTTCCAATGGCCGAAATTGTGAAATGACATGATGGCATATTTGCCAATGCGTAACATTTGCTCGATGACCAGATCTGGCCGATGGGTGGCTTGGATGGTTTTGCTTAATATGACATAATCAAACGCGTTATCAGGATAGTTAATAAGGTCAGTATCGGCATTGCCTTGCATGACAGAGAGGCCTTCTGTAACGCATTTATTAACTTTGGATTGCTCAAGCTCTAGGCCTCGAGCATCGATGTTTTTATGCTTGGTCAGCAGTTTAAGCATGTCGCCATTACCGCAGCCAATGTCTAAAACTCGGCTATTGGGCTTGATCATTTCAGCCAACAATAACAGGTCGGTGCGTACAGGTTGTTGGCTCATTGATGCTTGTTGATGGCTCATTGATGCTTGGCTCCATTATTGATGTTGCTGATTTGATGTTTTTCGTCGGTACTGGTTAAAAAGCCAGCTACAGCGTTGAACATTTCAGGCTCATCTAGCAAAAAGGCATCATGGCCGCTGGGGCTATCAATTTCTACATATGACACATTTGCGGCTACGCGATTGAGAGCATTAGCAATGACTTTACTGCCCTCTGGCGGGAATGCCCAATCGCTGGTAAAGCTAATAATACAAAAACGAATGTCTGTGCCTTCAAAGGCTGTGTAGAGATTGCCATCATATTGGGCAGCTAGGTCGAAATAATCCATCGCGCGGCTGACATATAGGTAGCTATTGGCGTCAAAGCGGTCAACAAAGCTCATGCCTTGATGGCGTAAATAACTTTCAATTTGGAAATCGGCATCAAAACCATAGCTTAGGTCTTTTCCATTTTGTAAATTGCGGCCAAACTTTTTATGCAAACTTACCTCGGACATATAGGTTATATGCGCGATCATACGTGCGACGGCTAAGCCTTTTTTGGGTATGATTTTATGTTGGTAATAGTCACCGCCATGCCAGTCTGGATCAGCCATAATGGCTTGGCGACCAACCTCGTAAAAGGCGATATTTTGAGATGAATGTAGTGATGCGGTGGCAATTGGAATGGCTGAAAGTAGGCGATGCTTGTGATTCGCCGCCCAGTCTAGCACCATCATGCCGCCCATTGAGCCGCCAATGACTGAAAATAACGTTTCTATGGCGAAATGATCGACCAAGCGTATTTGAGCATGCACCATGTCTGAAATGGTGATTAATGGGAAGCTGAGGCCATAAGCTTGACCTGTTTCTGGGTTGATGCTTGCTGGGCCAGTTGAGCCTAAGCAGCCGCCTAACACATTGGCACAGATGATGAAATATTTATCACTATCTATCGGCAAACCGCTACCGATCATTTTTGACCACCAGCCATCTTTACCTGTTATGGGACTTTTTGATGCTGCATATTGATCGCCAGTTAGGGCGTGACAGATTAATATGGCGTTGCTTTTATCGGCATTTAGAGTGCCATAGGTATCGTATGATAATTGATAATTTAGCATTTGGCCGCAATCCAGTTTTATTGGATTTTCATCAATAAAAATATTGGATTGTTGTTTCATAGTTTTTGACTTTGGTGTTGATTGCTTTTGAAATGCTAGTTTGCCAAATTTAGCCAGTGAATTCAATTTTAATATTTGGCTTTCAGACATTTTATGCGAGTTTACCTTGCATGGCTTATTTAGAGGTGATAAATAATGTTGTAAAATATAATAAAAACGAATGATTTACCTATATGGACGATAAAAACGCAATAACTTTGCACGGATCGCGTGATAAAATTGACGCCATTGATACTAAAATTCATAATTTATTGATGGATAGAGCTTTGTTGGTGCAGAATATTCAAAAGGCCAAAGAAGCGCAAGGGCCTATTGTGAACGCCATGCATGCAGACCGAGAACTTGAAATGTTTGCGCGGTTTAACAAAAACCACGATGGTTGTTTGCCGATTGCATCGTTGCAACGCATGTTTAGAGAAATGATTGCCACCTTTAGCCATTTGCAATGCCCGTTTAAGGTTTATGTTTTAAAGGGTGAGCCATTGCAACGCGATGTTGCGCGGTATTTTTATGGTACAGTGATTGAAGTTTTAGAATGTGACAATATTGAGCAGATGGTAAAAAAAATATTGTCGCCAACCAGCGACATTGCTTTGCTGCCTTCTGATGGTGCATCGCTTGGTGTTTTTAACCAAATTTTGAAGGCGACCTTTGGCAAAAGCTTTGAAGATAAATGCCATATATTTGCTCATTTGCCGTTTTGGCAAGATGCTGAAAGCTATGGTTTAGATTTGCCCGATATGTTTGTTTTGGGGCATGCGCCGATGAAAATTACTGGTAATGATTTTACCATGTTTTCGGTTAAAACCAGCTATAAAACGGCCAACGGTTTGCTAAGAGAAACTGATTATTTGATTGATGAATATGCTGAAAATGGCGAAAATTTATTTTTTACGATTAATCAATTTATCAGCTCTGATAGCGAAATGATGGCGGATATTGAAAAACTATTTGTAGAAAGTGAAATTTCTATGGCATGTCTTGGTATTTATGGCAAAGTGTAGAAAAGTGAAATAAACTGTAGAGTGAAGCTTATGAAAAACCCATCTGTTGCCAATGATGGCATTATGAAGATTAACGCCTATACGCCCGGTGGAGCGCAAATGGGTAATGAGGTTAAAACTTTATACCATTTAGCGTCGAACGAAACGCCATTTGGGGCGCCTGATGAAGCACGCACGGCGATTGCCGATTTGGCGTCTCATTTAAACCTTTATCCCAATGGTGGTGCGCTTGAGCTGCGCTCTGCGATTGCCAAGCGCTACGGCCTTAAGGTCGGTAATATTGTTTGTGGCAATGGCTCTGATGAATTGCTGGAATTTATTGCAGCGGCTTATATTGGCCAAGGGGATGAAGCGATAATTACTGAATTTGGATTTTTGGTTTATAAAATTGCTATTCTTGCCAATGGTGGCACGCCTGTTATTGCCAAAGAAGTTGATTATACGGTTGATGTTGATGCGATTTTAGCAGCTGTGACGGATAAAACCAAAGTGGTATTTTTAGCCAACCCAGGCAACCCTACAGGGACTTATATTAATGCAGGTGAGCTGAACCGCTTGCATAAAGGTTTGCGCAGCGATATTATTTTGGTGATCGACAGTGCTTATGCGGAATATTGCACTATGGCTGATTATAATGATGGCGCGGATTTGGTTGAGGGCAATGAGAATGTGATTATGACCCGCACCATGTCAAAAATTTATGGCCTTGCGGCGCTTCGGGTGGGCTGGTCTTATGCATCTGACGGTATTGTAGCGGTTTTAAACCGCATTCGTGGCCCGTTTAATGTGAATAGCGCTGCACAAGCTGCTGGTGCGGCCGCAATATTTGCCGATGATTTTGTTAAAATGTCCATTGATCATAATGATAAATGGGCGGGCATTATTAAGCAACGACTGAACGGGCTTGGTATTAACATCACCCCTAGTCATACTAATTTTTTGCTGATTCATTTTGATGAAACGGGTAAAACTGCCGAAGAAGCTGACCGATATTTATGCTCTCAAGGCGTTGTGCTACGAAGATTAGAGCCTTATAATATACCCAATGCATTGAGATATACAATTGGGTCAAATGAGGCGAATGAATTGGTACTTTCTCTGCTTGAGAAATTTGTAAAATTATAAAAAATGACAGATTTAAAATTAAAAAAAATTACGATTATAGGCCTTGGTCTATTGGGTAGCTCGCTTGCGCGGGTGATTAAAGAGCGCAATATTGCAGATGAAGTAACTGGATTTGATATTAGTGAGGCGGTTAGGGCGCGCGCTGAAGAAATTGGGTTATGTGACCATGTTGAAGCGGATATTGTAAAGTCGGTAGCGGATGCAGATTTGGTGATTATGGCCATTCCTGTTGGGGTGTGTGGCGCGGCTGCCAAGCAATTTATTAACACCATGAAAGCGGGGGCTATTTTAAGTGATGTTGGCTCGGTTAAAGCTGCTGTAATGAAGCAGATTGAGCCTATTTTGCCCGATCATGTGCATTTTATTGCAGCTCACCCAATTGCTGGGACGGAACAATCTGGCCCTGATGCAGGATTTGCGACTTTGTTTGATGGCCGCTGGACAGTGATTACCCCGTCTGAAAACGTTAATGCCGAAAAGTTAAAGCTGTTGGAGAAGTTTTGGCATGATTGCGGTAGTGATGTGGAAATTATGGATGCCGAACACCATGATAAGGTGTTGGCGATCACCTCGCATATTCCGCATTTAATTGCTTATAATATTGTTGGTACGGCTGCGGATGTTGAAGAAGTTACGCAAAGTGAAGTGATTAAATATTCGGCAGGTGGTTTTAGAGATTTTACCCGTTTAGCGGCTTCTAACCCGACCATGTGGCGCGATGTTTTTTTAAATAATAAAGAAGCTGTACTTGAAATGTTAGGGCGCTTTAGTGAAGATTTAACGGCTTTACAAAGAGCGATTAGATGGGGTGATGGTGAGGCTTTGTATAAAAGCTTTGAGCGCACCAGAGATATTAGAACAGCGCTAATTGATGCGGGGCAGGAAACTGGTAAGCCAAACTTTGGCCGTGATAAGCCGCCAGCTGAGAATGAGTGATCACAATGGATAATATTGATATGGATAGTGATAATATTGATGAATTATGGGTGTTTGGCTATGGCTCGTTAATGTGGCGGCCTGGATTTGATTATATTGAAAAATCCCCAGCAAAATGCGTTGGTTATCACCGTTGTTTCTGTATTTACTCATACCATTACCGTGGCACGAAGCAGCAACCTGGTTTGGTAATGGGACTTGATGAGGGTGGCATCACATATGGTATGGCATTTAAAATTGCCAAGCAAAAACACGGTGAAACCATTCAATATCTACGTGAGCGCGAGCAAATTAATTCGGTTTATGAAGAAGTGAATATGCTTATTGAGGTAGAGGGTTATGGCATAAAGCCTGCTTTATTTTATGTTTCAGCGCAGGAACATGAGCAATATGCTGGGAAGTTACCGTTAGAGCAACAAGCAAAAATTATCGTCAATGGGATAGGTTGTGCAGGGACTAATTGCGACTATTTATACAATAGTTGCGATGCCCTTAATGAGATGAATATTATTGATGATGAATTGGTTGCGCTTGAAAAAATGGTAAAGTTGCTTGCTTAGCATTGGTGAAACTGAAAGATTTTTATGAAACAATATATTGCATTATTGCGTGGCATTAATGTTGGTGGCCATCATATTATTAAAATGGCTGCATTAAAGGCATTGGCCAACGGGCTTGGGTTTGAGAACGTCAAAACCTATATTCAGAGTGGTAATTTAATATTTAGCAGTGACATTGAACGGGGCAAACTTGCAGATTTAATTGGCACTGCTATTGAAACTAGCCATGGGTTTAAGCCAGAAATATTTATTATTGAATTAACAGATTTGCGTAATGCAATTGCCCAGCAAAGCTTAGAATTTGAAAAGGACAATTGTTTATTTTTATATTTTTTAAATGACAAACCACAAGAGGTTAACGTTGATAAAATTGAACAATTGTTGGCGTTTGATGAAACTTATAAACTGACGGATAACGTTTTTTATATACATTGCCCAGCGGGTGTCCATAAATCCAGACTTGCCGCAAAAATTGAGAGATTGCTTGGTGTTAAAACGACAGCTAGGAATTTGCGCAGTGTAAACAAAATTATTACATTGGCGATGTCTGCGTGATTATGGTTGGTATTTACAATTATAAGTTGTAAAAACGCACATTCAAATATTGCTGCATAGCTGCATGCTCTTAACATGTTTTATTTGACGATCAATTTTAATATTGTTAAGCTTTTGATTAAACTTGTATTTTGTGGTGGGGTATTGACGTTGTTTGAAGTAAAAACGAGTGAATTATTAGAATGTGACTTTTTAAATGAGAGAGGCAACTTAAACGCGGCAGTTCTTAACCAAGGCATACACAAAATATTGGCAGAATATTTTGATACAAAATTTTATTCATATATTGGATTTAACTTTCCTAATAATGATGACTTGAAATATTATACACTTACAAATCTTACGCCTGCAGCTGCGCAAAGCTATATGGATGACGGGTATGTTTATGTGGACCCATTTGTGTTAAAAGGCCTTAATTATGATAAGCCATACCTGTGGAAAGATGTTGAGGTGACAGGTAAGCGACAGTTTAAGATGATAAACAACTTAAAGAAGTTTGGTATTATTTTTGACATAGGCATTTCCATTCCGATTCATGGGGATATGGGTGAAATTGGTGTTTTTTCGTTTGATATTGGGGAGGGATATTATAATGGAGCTAATGATTTTGACCTTATTATTGGTAAAATGGAGCCATTTGCGCGGTTATTACATCAAAAAATGATTGACCATGCGAGCCAGAAAAAAACGACTGATATAATGCTAACGCCGAGGCAAATGGAAGTGCTTAAGTGGGCAAGTGAAGGAAAGAGTTGCTTAGATACAAGTGTGATTATGAGTATATCTGAAAACACTGTTAGGAATCATTTAAACCTTGCTCGGTTGGCATTAAATGCCAACAACACCACGCATGCATGCTCAATTGCCATTAAAAATAATTTATTGATCAGATAAATTCATAACCATGTGGATATAAATGTTGATTTATACCAATTTGCAACCTATTGGTGTTGTACTGGTGTATTTATACTATTTCAAAAAGTTCGAGAATAGACTTTATTGTGTATGTGTAGAGAAGAAGTTTCACACATTAACTCAAAAAAATACTTTATCTCAAACCCCGCTTAGTGACAGAGCGGGGTTTTATTTTTTTAACATTTACTTTTAGACAATTGATTTTAATGTTGTTGTTTTTAATTTTATTCTTTAAGTACTAAGTATACTGTTTATTTATATTAGTATGTTGGGGGATAAGGTTATGACATTGATTGATGAAGCAAAATACCTTTTTAAAAATAAAATTCTTGATGAAGATGGCGTGTTTAATAGGGTATATTTGAATGACGCAATTCTTGATTTGCTGCGTAACTATTATGACGTTCATTTATTTTCTTATTTGCCGATTAATATACCCAATAACATGGATATGGGTCGTTATATGCTATCAACCTTTGGCGTGGCTGCTAATCAAGAGTTTGTTGATTTAGGTAATGTCCATATTGACCCATATGTTGCAATGGCGCTTAAAAGCGTTAAACCGTTTATTTGGGAATTGCCTGAAGTGCATAATCGCCGGCAATTGTTGCAATATGAAATTGCAACGAAACACGGGCAAAATCTTGATAATAGCTTTTCCATTCCTATTCATGGTATTTGGGGAGAAACGGGGATATTTTCGATAGATATGGGCCCGTATAAAATAGGTCTGAAGCCAGACTTGAATGTTTTAATGTATGAATTACTGCCTTTTGCACATTTGTTACATTCTAGTGTTATGGGCTTGGTGGATATTGCTCATAAATTTGAGTTAACGACACGGCAAAAAGAAGTTTTAAAATGGGCGAGTGAAGGTAAAAGTAATTTTGAAGTGAGCCAGATTTTAAACTTGTCCGAGCATACCATTAAAAAGCACCTAATTGGTAGTCGTGAAGCGCTTGGTGCAAAAAATACAGCACATGCCATTTCTATCGCCATTACCAATAAGTTGTTGGCAATTTAGGCTTTAAGAGTTTTCTAATCTCTGCAGATCATTCTCCATAAAAAAACCCCGCTTGGAATACCAGGCGGGGTAATTTAAACTTACATTATCAGTAAAGATTATGTATCAGCTTTGATTAGATCTGTAGGGTCGTGGAAATCATACCCTAGATCATCTGCTACGGCTTTATAAACGACTTTGCCTTTATAGACATTAAGGCCTTCCATTAGATGTTTGTCATCAAGCAGGGCCTGTTTGTAACCTTTATTGGCTAATGTCACTGCAAAGCTTAATGTTGCATTATTTAGAGCAAAAGTTGATGTGCGCGCAACACCACCTGGCATGTTTGCGACGCAATAATGTACCACATCATCGACAATATAAGTTGGCTCGGCATGGGTTGTGGCTTTTGAAGTTTCGAAACAACCACCTTGGTCGATTGCGACGTCTACCACTACAGAACCCGCGCGCATGCGGCTTATCATATCTTTGGTAACCAATTTAGGGGCAGCAGCGCCTGGAATTAGTACCGCGCCTATCACTACGTCGGCATCTAAAACATATTTTTCTAGGTTGTCATGGGTTGAATAGATGCAATTGATTGTACCGCGGAAAATATCATCTAATTCACGCAAACGATCTAAAGAGCGATCTAGCACGGTGACATTTGCGCCAGTGCCGACTGCCATTTTAATAGCATGTGTCCCCACGACACCGCCGCCGATTACCACTACATTTGCAGGAGCAACACCGGGTACGCCGCCGAGTAATAAACCGCAACCTAGTTGGGCTTTCTCTAAGCAATGAGCTGCTGCTTGGACGGCCATGCGGCCGGCAACTTCGGACATTGGCGCTAGCAATGGTAATGTACCATTATCGGCCGTTACGGTTTCATAAGCGATGGCAACACAGCCAGATTCAACCAATAGTTTGGTTTGGGTAGGATCTGGTGCAAGGTGCAAATATGTATAAAGCAATTGACCTGGACGCAGCATTTTGCATTCGATCTCTTGTGGTTCTTTTACCTTAACAATCATTTGGGCAGTTGCAAAAACTTCGGCTGCTGTGTCGATAATTTTTGCGCCAACGGCCGTATAGTCGGCATCGGTGAAACCAATGCCCGAACCAGCCTGAGTTTGGACAATAACCTCGTGTCCGTTGTTGATTAGCTCGCGAACAGAGCCTGGAACTAGGCCAACACGATATTCGTGATTTTTGATTTCTTTAGGTACACCAATTAACATGAGTCATTCCTTATTTATACTAGTGGGTTATAATAACTTGTTTTCGACTTGCTCAACGCCATTAACAATAGCGTCTATCATTTGATCTATTTCGGGTTTACTGATTATAAAGCTTGGGCTAAGGGCTACAGTGTCGGCTGTTGGAAGGCCTCTTAACAGAACTTTATTTTTTTTAACCGCAGCACTTAGTAAAACGGCTGCTTTGTCTTCACGCTCAAAGAATAGTTTTGGTGCTTGACTTTTGACCAGTTGAAGGCCTGCTAGAAGACCAATGCCGCGCACCTCACCAATGATTTGGCTGCCTTGGAGGCGGTTGCGCAATTCGCGGTGCATATATGCGCCATCTTCTTTGACTTTTGATACAAGATTTTCGCGTTCTATGATATCGAGATTGGTTAGCGCTACCGCGCAGCCTGTTGGATGACCGCCATAGGTAAAGCCATGGAAAAACGAACCAGCCTTATCGGCCTCTTCTACCAAGACATCCCACATTTTTGGGCCTATGAAAAGCGCAGATAATGGGAAATAACCGGAGGTGATGCCTTTAGCGCTGCTCATTAGGTCTGGCACAAAATCATAAGTTTGATGGGCAAACCACTCACCAGTACGGCCATAGCCTGTAATCACTTCATCGGCGACTAACAAAATATCATATTTATCGCATAATTTACGCAATGCTTGAAAATAACCAGTTGGTGGGGTGATAACCCCGCCTGCGCCATAGATTGGCTCGGCGAAAAATGCTGCGACATATTCGGCGCCGCCAGCATCTTTAATGATGGTTTCATATTCAGCCATCATGCGTGATGTGAAGGCTAATTCGGTTTCGCTTTCTTTGCCATCGACATAATAATGCGGTTTTGGGGCGCGCAATATGCCTTCGATTGGTAAATCAAACGCGGTGTGAAAAGAGGGGATGCCTGTTAGGCTAGCGGCTGCAAGTGTGGTACCGTGATAGGCGTTAACACGGGCGATGATTTTCTTTTTATTGGGTTTGCCGCGTAAATTGTTATAATAGCGGATTAATTTATAGGCGGTGTCGTTACAGTCAGAGCCTGATGAGCCAAAGTGAACGCGTGAAAACACACCTTTGGTTAGCTCTAACAGTTTTTCGGCAAGCTTGATTTGTGGGGTATTGGATGTGCTTACAAATGTTTGAGAATAGCCGATGGTTTCAGCAGCTTCTAACATGGTTTGACCAATTTCTTTGCGGCCATAGCCGATATTGGTACACCAAAGGCCTGCCATGCCATCTAAAAATGTGCCGTCATTATGGGTGTCGATATGAGCACCTTGGCCACCTGTGAAAATGGTTGTGCCATTATTATGGACATCGCTTATTGAAGAAGCGGGGTGAAATATGGTTTTTTTATTGATTTCTACCAGTTCTGCAAAATTTTCTACTGACATCATCATCCTCCCAAATGCAATGATTGACCAAAGGGTCAACATAATTTTATAACAGTTGGTAATTGCCTAATAGCTTTATATATAACGATTGTTAAGTATAAGACCAACTGTTGAGACGCTTATTATGGCACATAATGACCAACTTTATTTTTGAAGTTTATATGATTTATAGCGAGAGAATGATGATTTATTAACTTATTGCAGTAGAATCTACTGCAATTATATTCTAAATTTGGATGTCTATGAAATTTAAAATAACAAATTTACTAAATTTGAGGCAATAATTTTTTTAAAATGCGCTTTAAG
>JADGDI010000009.1:11118-42738 GCA_016744975.1 Hyphomicrobiales bacterium
TAGTATTATAGGGCGATAAATCGATATGAATGAACTTCTTTTGCAATATAAAGCAATTTTTGATGGGCTTGACGCGTTACAAGAGCGCATGCTGGCAACGACTATTAAGTGGTGTGATAAGAATACTGGTAGTGGTAATTATGATGGTTTAATTGATTTTAGCCAATTGCTGGAGCAAGCATTTTCTGAACTTGGTGCGGTTGAAATGGTGGCCTTACCTGATAGGCAAGTGATTGATGATGCAGGTAATGTGGTGGATTATAAAAGTGCGCCAATTGTGCGGGTAAACCTGCCACAAGCAGGAAAGAAGTCTATTTTATTGGTTGCGCATTATGACACAGTTTATGCCAAAGATCATGAGTTTCAGAGCTGTGTTATGCAACAAGATGGAAAATTGAATGGGCCTGGGGTTGCGGATTTAAAGGGTGGCATGTTGGTGATGCTACAGGCATTAATTGCGCTTAAAAAATCTGGGTTGATGGAGCGGATTGGTATTGAGGTTTTGCTTAACCCTGATGAAGAAATTGGCTCACCGGCTTCGGGTGCTTATTTAATTGAACGGGCTAAATACCATGATGTTGGTTTGATATTTGAACCTTGTTTGCCAGATGGCACGTTGGTTGGTGCGCGTAAGGGCTCGGGTAACTTTACCGTGCGGGTAATGGGCAAATCTGCCCATGCAGGACGGGAAATTGAAGCGGGGCGCAATGCGCTGGTGCATTTGATGAAGATTTTAACTGAAATTGATGCATTGCACGCAGCGCGACCTGAATTAACTGTAAATGTTGCGCATGTGAATGGCGGTGGTGCGCTGAATATGGTGCCAGAAATGGCTGTTGGGCGCTTTAATGCACGGCTTGCTACAGTAGAGGATGCAGTTTGGATGCAGCGGCAATTGGCGGATATTATTGCTAAATATAATGAGCAGCAAGGATATCAGGTTGAGTTGTTTGGTGGTATTAGCCGCAACCCCAAACCTGCAACAGATGCCAATTTAAATTTGCAAAATTTTATTGCAGAAACCGGTGATATGCTAGGCATTAATGTTGCTTATAAACATACTGGCGGGGTTTGTGATGGCAATAATTTGATGCAAAGCGGCCTGCCCAATGTGGATACGCTTGGGGTTCGCGGTGGTAATATTCATAGCAAAGATGAATATATGGTGGTTGATAGCTTAAGCGAACGGGCGCGATTTGTGACATTGATTTTGATGCGTATGGCCATGGGTGAATTTAATTTTATACGAGATAGTTTAAAGAGTGAGGAATGATAGATGCAGATTGTTAGACCTGTAAATACCAATGATTTGGAAGCTTTGATGGCTTTGGCAAAAAAAACCGGTGGCGGCATGACTTCTATGCCTGCTGATTATGACTTATTAGCCAAGCGGATTTCGGACAGTGTTGAGGCCTGTAATGCCGACTTAACGGGCAAAGATGGTGCGACCTATTTTATGGTGCTTGAAGATGTGGATAGTGGTGATCTGGTTGGTACTACCGCAATTTACACCAATATTGGGCTTGATTTGCCTTTTTACACCTATAAAGTTTTAAGGGTAATGCAACGTTGCCCTGAGCTTGACCGCATTCAAGAAACCCAATTGCTGACATTGACCAATGATTATACGGGTACAACTGAAATTGGCTCACTATTTTTGTTGCCAGAATTTAGAATTAAGGGCAATGGCTCTTTGCTTTCTAGATCGCGCTATATGCTTATGGGTAATCGGCCTGAAAGATTTGGTAATAAAACCATTGCTGAAATGCGTGGTTACCGTGATGAGGACGATAAATCACCTGTATGGGAGCATTTGGGTATTAAGTTTTTTGGCATTGCATTTGATGATGCCGACACGATGTCTGGCGTCAGCGATAAAAGATTTATCTCGGATTTAATGCCTAAATATCCGATCTATATTGACTTGCTGCACGAACAAGCCCAAGCGGCGATTGGTAAGCCATTTGCGGCAAGCTTGCCTGCGCTTAAAATGCTTGAAAAAGAAGGGTTTCGTTATACCAATTATGTTGATATTTTTGATGGTGGCCCAACGGTAGAGACTTATACGGCTGATATTCACACGATTAAGAATACCGAGACTTTGAAAATTTCTGGCTTTCGAGAAATGGAAGATAGTCGCAATAAAATGCTGGTTTCGACACCACATTTGCGGCGGTTTAAATGTTGTTTAGCGGATGTGCATATCGAGAATGGACAAGTGGAAATTAGCCAGAAGTTGGCTGACATAATGCAAGTGAAAATTGGTGATGAATTAAAGATTGCGCCTGGTAGAGTTGAAAATTCGGGCCATATGAAGGCTTAGTAGAGAGATTTTATGTTTGAAAAAGATTGTATGATTGACGGTGTTTGGCTTGCGGGTGAGGGGGCTGAGTTTAAGTCTATAAACCCTAGCAATGGCCAAGTGGTTTGGCAAGCTGGTGGGGCTAGTGATGCGCAGGTGGGTATGGCTGTGAAAGCTGCCCATGCTGCATTAGATGGTTGGCGGGATGTTGGCTATGAAGGGCGGGCGGAAGTTATTCGTGCCTATAGAGATTTGCTTGAGCAGAAAAAGCTTATCATAGCCGAAATGATTTCTCGTGAAACTGGTAAAGCGCTTTGGGATGCCAAAGGCGAAGTGGCAGCCATGATTGGCAAAATTGCGCTGAGTGAGCAAGCGCAATTAAAACGTGCGGGGACAAGCCTTACCGAAGCGGCGGCGTTTAACAGCGTGCTGCGCCATAAGGCGCATGGGGTTGTGGCAGTGTTTGGCCCTTATAATTTCCCCTGTCATTTGCCCAATGGCCATATTGTCCCTGCTTTACTTGCGGGGAATTGCATATTATTTAAGCCCAGTGAATTAACGCCAAAAGTTGGGGCATATATGGTGTCACTGCTGCAACAAGCAGGTCTGCCAAATGGGGTTATAAACTTGTTGCAAGGTGAGAAGTCAGTTGGTATTGCGCTAAGCAATGCCGATATTGATGGTTTGTTTTTTACTGGCTCATCGCAAACTGGGAAAATTATTCATAAGAATTTTGCTGGACGGCCAGAAATTATGTTGGCGCTTGAAATGGGCGGTAATAACCCGCTTATTGTTAGCAAGGTGGATGATATTGAAGCGGCATGTTTTCATATTATTCAGTCGGCATTTATTAGCTCTGGGCAAAGATGTACTTGTGCGCGACGGCTAATCCTACCCGATGGTAATGTTAAAGCTGATGCACTATTGGCGAAGTTAGTTGAGATGACCAAGGGGCTGAAAGTTGGCTTATGGGATGATGAAGACGAGCCATATATGGGCCCTGTGGTGAACGGAAAGGTTGCCAATGATTATATGGCTGCTTGTGCTGATTTGATAAGGCGTGGTGGAAAATCATTGCTTGACCCTATGCATTTGCGCGGCATAGATGCTTTGGTGACCCCTGCGATCATTGATGTTAGTAATGTTACTGACGTTGAAGATGAGGAGGTGTTTGCGCCTCTACTGCAAGTTTACCGTGTGGCAGATTTTGAAGCGGCAATTATGCTTGCTAATGATACCAAATATGGGTTGTCGGCTGGGATTATCTCTGATGACCGAGCTTTATATACGCGTTATTTAAAGCGCTCGCACGCGGGTATTATTAATTTTAACCGCCAAACGACAGGTGCTTCGGGCGCTGCGCCATTTGGCGGTGTTGGGCAAAGTGGTAACCACCGGCCAAGTGCATTTTATGCTGCGGATTATTGTGCTTACCCCATTGCCTCAGTTGAGGCGGAAAAGGTGGTTATGCCTTCTGTTCTGCCAGCGGGATTTAAGGGATAGAGATGAACATGGGCTATAAAAAATATATGGGCTATAAAGAATATAATTTTGATGGTTTGGTTGGCATGTCGCACCATTATGGCGGGCATAGCTTTGGCAATGTGGCCTCTAGTTCGAATATTGCGGCTGTATCAAACCCGAAACAAGCGGCGTTGCAAGGCCTTGCAAAGGCAAAGGCGCTCGCAGATGCTGGACTTGATAATGGTTTATGGGGTCAGGGTATATTACCACCACAGGAAAGGCCCTTTTTGCCTGTATTACGTGGTTTGGGTTTTGGTGGCAGTGATGCAAATGTGATTGAGCAATCGGCCAAATATTACCCTCAAATATTTGCCAAATGCTGCTCGGCTGCGAGTATGTGGACTGCCAATGCGGCGACAGTTTCACCTTCACTTGATAGCTTAGATGGTAAATTACATTTTACCCCTGCCAATTTGGTGGCCATGTATCACCGCAGTGTTGAACATGAGGTTACAGGGAGGGTATTGAAGCGTATTTTTGCCAATGATGCGCATTTTTGCCACCATGATGCGTTGCCACAAAATATGCTTTATGGCGATGAAGGTGCGGCCAATCATACGCGGTTTTATAGTGATATAAATATGCAGGGGGTTGAATTTTTTGTTTATGGCGCTGCGGCTTACCCAGATTCTGATGATGCGGTAAAGCCTGAAAAATACCCTGCACGGCAAAGTTTTGAAGCTTCTAGCATTATTGCACGCAACCATCAATTATCAGCTAATAAAACTGTGTTTGCTCAACAACACCCAGATGCGATTGACGCGGGGGTGTTTCATAATGATGTAATTGCTGTGGGGCATGGTAATTTTATGATGTGCCATGAAATGGCATTTTTGGACAAACATAAAGTCTATGCAGAATTAGAAGATGCGTTGGGTGAAAAATTATTCATTTGCGAGATTTCAAATGATGACTTGCCGATTGAAGATGTGGTTTCATCATATTTGTTTAACAGTCAAGTGATTGGCAATGTCCGAGATGGTATGAGCATTGTTGCGCCAGAAGAAAGTGCAAACAACCCTAAAGTACAAGCGGTGATTGGCAAAATTATTGCGGCAAATGGCCCTGTGAATGCAGTGCGCTATTTTGACGTGAAACAGTCCATGCAAAATGGCGGTGGCCCTGCTTGTTTGCGCCTTAGAGTGCTGATGAATGATGCAGAAGTGAGTGCGGTTAACGCCAATGTGTTTTTGGATGATGGGCTTTATGGGCAATTGGTTGATTGGGTGAATGCTCATTATCGTGACCGATTGGTGATTGCGGATATGGCGGATGTGGCGTTTTATAATGAATGTTGTGTGGCGCTTGATGCATTAACCAAAATCTTGAAAATCGGCGATGTGTATGACTTTCAGCGCTAAATAGCTGAAGGGGGTTGCCAATATCTGTATAACCACAATATTGTAATTTTAATAATATTGACATGATGTTAATCTGTATATACTGTACCACTACACATAGTACAGTGTTTGAGGTATTAATGACAAAAATTGTTGCACTTGCTCTACAAATAGTTCCCGGGGACGCCCGACCTATTTTTAGGCAAATTGTTGATGGCATTCGCGAAGACATCGCCAATGGGAAGTTGCCTGTGGGCAGCAAGTTGCCCAGCGTGCGCGGCCTTGCGATGCAATTAACCGTCAACGCCAATACCATCGCTAAGGCATATAATGAGTTGGTCTGCCAAGGCCTACTTGAAAGCCATAAAGGCCTTGGTATGTTTATTGCCAAACCGACACAATTACTAAGTGATGAGGCGCAAGAGAACTGTCTTAAAGCTGCTATTGCAAGCTTTAACAATGCCGTGATGTATTTGGATTACAGCGCAGAGGAAATGACAGAACAATTGCTTAACGAACTTAAAAAACTTAATCGGGACTAAACACGCTGATTTTGTTTGGTAATGAGCAGGACAGATATGACAGAATATACGGTTAAAACCCATGGTTTGACGAAACAATTTGGAACGAAAATCGCTCTAAATGCACTTGACTTACAGATTGAAAAAGGTGGCATTCATGCGTTAATTGGCAGCAATGGCGCTGGAAAATCTACACTATTTAGAATTTTACTTGGCTTTGAAACGCCAACATCGGGCAGCTCAACTTTACTGGATATTGATAGCCAAGCCTTAACACCAGAAATGCGTGGGAAAATTGGCTATGTAAATGAGGAGCATACACTGCCAAATTGGATGAATGCAGCTAGCCTTACAAAAATGCAAAAGAAGCTATATCCATTATGGAACCAAAATGTTTATGACAATGTGATTGAGAATTTTGATGTTGCACCTGACCAAAAAATCGCTGGGCTTTCACGCGGCGAAAGGGCCGGGCTTAACCTTGCTACGGCACTTGCACAATCGCCTGAATTACTGATTTTGGATGAGCCTACTTTGGGGCTGGATGTGGTTGCTAAACAGGCTTTTTTAGAAGCATTGCTGTTTATTGGCACGGAAAATGAAAGCACTATTATATATTGCTCTCATCAGATGGAGGAAATTGAAAGGGTTGCGGATAGTTTAATTATTTTGGAGCGTGGTGAGGTTAAAAATCAATCTACACCCGATGATTTTTGTGAACGCATTCAATATTGGATTGCTAACTTTTACGGCAAAGCACCCGATATTAATGATATTAAAGCTGCGCTGAGTGTTAAGAATATTGAAGGACAAACGCATATAATTTGCTTGGATCAGCAAATTGGTTATCGGGAATATCTTGCTTCAATCGGAGCGTCAGATGCGGTTGAAGTGCCGATTAATTTGGATAATGCGGTTAATGCATTTTTGGCAAAAAACCATAAAAGATCTCAATCAAAATTAATAGTAGGTGCGTGATATGTTTGAATTATTTAAAGCGGAATTTAACCGTTATAAAAAATATGCAATGGGTATTTTTGTTATTTTAATGGGTTTTTTGATTTTTCTCAATCGCATTATGCCATTGCTAGAATTTGACACTGAATATCAGTTTATACAAGTTTGCCTTTTTGGTGCTTTATTTGGCATCGTGCAATTTGCCTTGCTTAAGCGCAAAAATAGTTGGACCTATTTAATTCACCGACCAATGAGTGAGTTTAAGATCCATACTGCGCTGGTTGCTGCGGGTGTTTTGATTGTTTTTATCGCTGCAGTTTTACCATTTTTGATTATGGTCATTTCGATCGACATCGTGTCTAGTGTGGGTGATTACCGCCATTATGTTTATTGCTTGAATATATTAATGTTGGCTATGGTTTCCTATTTTATAGGCAGTTATGTGGTTTTAAGCCCAAATTGGGGGGCGTTATTAATGTTTCCGATGGTGCTTTATATGCATGTTTCGGTGCCCAATTCTATAGGCTTGAGTTTGACAACCGATATGGTTATTTTGGTGGCGGTCTATTACTTATCCGCTAGAAGTTTTAAAGCCAATGCAAACAAACATTTGACTAAAAAGTCTGAAATGATTGTTGCTGTGCTTATGATGAATTTAAGCTTATCTGTTTTGGTGTTTTTGAGCCAAGTGCTGATCTATCATATGCCTCTATATATAATGGGCACTCACCCCGATATTAATGTGGTTAAAGATAGTTATCAGTCATTATGGGATATGAGTGAGAAGGAACAAATTAGGTATATTATTGACCAGTCGAATTTGGAAAAATATTCTGAAACAGAGCAATTATTGGCTCGAGTAAAGGAGAAAAGCGGCGATAGTATTAGTGCAAGCGTTGAAATAACGCCGTTTAGAGGGCAGCTATATAATAAAGACCTTCAAAATTATTTAATTGATGCGCATTTGGGCATTAAATGGACATTCTCGCATGATGAAATGTTGTTAATTGGTCAGCATATGAAAAATGGTAGAATGATGGGCTATTTAGGTAAAACTGGTTTTGTTGATCGCATTTCTGAACAGGATCGGTTTGATGTGGTTCCAACTTTCAAAAGTAATCGGTTTATTAAAACGGATGATGAGATATACTTTGTGAAATTTGATGAAGTTAAATTGGGGCTGATATTCCAATTGCCTGAGGGCGAAAAATTTATGACAAAATTGGAATATAAGTTAAAGGACCTATTTGTCGCTGTTTCATCTAATAAATCGCTATATTTATTTGACAGTGTTAACTTTACCAATGAACAGATTTTGGCGGTTCCAAGCCATATTATTAATCATCCCAATAGCTTGGGTAGAAAATATTTTCTAAATTATATAAACCTTACAGATGGGCGTTTGTTTAATTATCGAAGTGAGAGTTATTTTGGGATAAACAAGGCTGGGGCTAACTTGATAGTGGCAAATAATGATGGCAGTGTTGACTATATTGCTGAAATGCAGTTTGCTAAAAACCGATATCCTGATTGGGTGGAATATATGTTTTATTGGATTTCACCAATTGTGAATGGGTCATTATTTAGCATTATAGATGGGCTTTATGAGCCACATGACATTCGATATGTTCAGATAGATAATTTTTGGGAAATAAAATTGCCTAGAAATGTCGTATCTTTGGGAATAATCTTTTTGATTTTCTCAAGTGTTATCACTTATTGGATGGCGGGTAAGATAGAAATCAGCAAGTCTGGGCGTTATTTTTGGACCATTATGGCCTTGATTTTTGGGTTACCTGGGTTGGTAAGTTTCTTTTTACTCAATCATTGGTTAGAATATATTAGGCGCGGTAGAGTGCTTAATCATTAGATTTTAAGCCTATGCTGAACTAAAAACCCCCTCTCTAATGAAAGAGAAAGGGGTTTGAGCTGTGAGGCTAGTGACTAGTGGAGGTAGTTCTAGCTTTTGGCATTTTTCTCACCAGCTTGTTTTGATTTTAAAAAGTCGGCAAATTCAGCACGGTCTTTATCGGTTTGACGGCTTTTTACGAATTCATTAAATAACTTTTCCTCTTCGGAAACTTGGTTATTTTGGCGTTCGATCTCAGCTTCGTAAGCTGCTACCTGATCGGCCTTATAGTCGTTATAGGCGCTATTATCTGTGCTGCCTTTGGTTTTATATTTATCAAATGATGATTTTACACCTGGGGCATATTCTTCATATTTGTTTTTTGCACTGCCGATAATATCAACATTTTTACCAAAAACTAGCCAAGCTACAGTTGCAAAACCAATGGGTGGGAAGACCATAAAGCCGCCAACCATACAGGCGATGTTGGGTAGGTTCCAATTGCTTTGATTAGGGGTGACATTTTTCATTTTTTCAAATTTTGAATCATTCATTTTTTAAATTCCTTGTTCGCTGTTACCTTATTAAGATGGGTATGATGTAGGAAATTACAAGAGTTTGTTTGATTTATTTTTATGTTAAGTATCTGTTATATATTAAAAAAAGACCCTGCAAAAATTTTGCAAGGGTCTTGATTTGATCTCAAATATCTAAGGAAGGAGGGAGGGCCTTAAATTATTTGCTATCATCTTCTTTATCATTTTTTGCGGCATTTTCTGCTGCTTGTTGGGCCTTCATGAACTGATTAAACTCGGCTTGATCTTTTGATTGTTGCAGGTTAATAACAAATTCATTAAAGGCTGTTTGCTCTTCTTTTAACTGTTCTTTACGGCGTTGCATTTCTTCTTCTAATTTTGAAATGCTTTCGGCTTTATAAGTGTCAAATGCCATATTGCCTGTGTTGCCATAATGGCGTCTATGGCCACGGCCTTTGCAATGGGATGAACGAGACATTTTACTTGCTTTGCCTTTAATTGTGCCAATGATATCAACGTTTTTACCAAATACCATCCACGCTAGGGCGATGAAGCCAATTGGCGGGAATAGGACGAAACCACCGATCATGACGGCAAGATTTGTGCCGCTCCAGTTTGAATTATTATGCTCATATTTATATTGATTCTGTGATGCTGAATTGCTCATTATATTTCCTTTCGCTGTTACCTTACTAAGATGGTTAGGCTGGGTGTTTTTTCAAGAGAGATTTGAACGAAATTTCAACAAATCACATAAGCTACTGAAAAACATGTAATTTTTTTGATTGACTATTTAAAATTTTTAGAAAGAAGCGTTTGAAAAGTTTTTTTAAATCTATATATTAATAAGAAGTTGGATATTTTATTTTAAGGATATATTATGGGTGGTTTAGAAATTTTTGTTATTGTCATTGTTGTTGTTGCACTGATTATTGTTTTGCGCTCTATTCGCGTTATTCCCCAAGGTTACAATTACACGGCTGAGCGTTTTGGGCGTTATTTTAGAACCCTTAAGCCAGGCTTGAATATTTTAGTGCCGTTAATTGACACTGTTGGCCATAAAGTGAATATGATGGAGCGGGTGTTTAATGTGCCTAGCCAAGAAGTGATTACCAAAGATAATGCTATGGTTGCTGTGGATGGCGTAACATTTTTTCAAGTATTGGATGCTTCTAAAGCCTCTTATGCAATTAATGACTTAGAAAATGCGATTTTAAACCTGACCATGACCAATATTCGTAACGTAATGGGCAGTATGGATTTGGATAATTTACTTTCAAAGCGCGATGAAATGAATACTAAACTTTTGCATGTGGTTGATGGTGCAGCGGGTGTTTGGGGTGTTAAAGTAACGCGTATTGAAATTAAAGACATTGTGCCGCCGCATGATTTGGTGGAATCTATGGCACGCCAAATGAAAGCCGAGCGTGACAAGCGGGCTAATATTTTAGAAGCTGAAGGTGAAAGAGCAGGTGAAATATTGCGTGCTGAAGGTGAGAAGAATGCTCAGATTTTAGCAGCAGAAGGCAAGCGAGCAGCGGCGTTTCTAGAAGCTGAAGCCAGAGAACGGTTAGCAGAAGCGGAAGCACGAGCTGTTGAGATGGTTAGTAAATCCATCTCTGATGGTGATGTGAATGCAATTAACTATTTTGTTGCTGATAAATATGTTGGGGCGCTTAAAGAAATTGCCGGATCACCAAATCAAAAAATATTAATGATGCCGATGGAAACCTCAGGTGTGATTGGCTCAATTGCTGGGATTGCGGAACTGACCAAAGATATTGGTAAAAAAACTAATTAGAAAAGTTAGGTGACTTAAATGGATTATAATGATTTTCAGAATATAATATCGGAATGGGGCTGGTGGATTACCGCTGCGGTTTTAATATTATTTGAAATATTAGCGCCGGGGGTGTTTTTTTTGTTTTTTGCATTTGCTGCCTTTATTGTGGCATCAATTGGTTGGGCATTTGACATAGACTGGCAATATGAATTGCTTATATTTGCCGCCATTGGCTTTGGTAGCATGTTTGCTGGACGGCGTTATTTTAAAAATGAACGACTGAGCTTTGAAGAACACCCAATTAATGACCCAATGGCAGAATATATTGGCCGTGTGGTTGAATTGCATGGCGCTGTTAAAAATGGTGCAGGGGAAATTAAGCTTGGTGATAGCATATGGGTTGTGACTGGCGATGATGCTGAAATTGGTCGCAGTGTAAAAATTATTGGTAAAAATGATCAGAAGTTTATTGTAGAGGCGGTTGGTTGAACAATATGCAGCCTTCTATAAATATTACTTGCTGATTGAATGCTCGATCGGCAGGGGCGGAACTTCTGACATGATTAAAATGCTAACGCGTCTGTTAGCAGCCAATAAGGTATCGCTTGGAAATAGCGGTTCAGTATCGGCTTTGCCTGAAATTTCATAAAATTGACCATGTGGTACGCCATTGGCTGATAATATTCGCCTTACAATAGATGCGCGGTCAGAGGATAGCTCCCACTGGCCGTAGCCGGTATTATTTTGTGCATATGCGCTATCGGTATGGCCTGTAATGCTAATGCGGTTGGGTAAATTTGCCAATATTGGCGCCATGGCCTCGATTAGCTTGCGCGTACGATTATAGGGCTGCGCGGAGCCTGTCCGAAACATGGAGCGGCCATCTTCATCAATCAGTTGGATGTTGAGCCCTTCGGGGCTTTCGCTCATTTGAATATTGTTTGAAATTTCAGTTAGTTCCGGCATTTCTTGCCATGCTTGGCGCAATGATGCTGCTGCTGTGGCGAATTGACGTGGCCGTTCTATGACGGTTTGCTCTATATCATGGGTATTGGCTTCAGCGCCTTGTTTGCGTTTTGAAGAGTGATCGATGTCGGAAAAATCGGTGTCTTTTTTATTCTCTACAATGGCGGGTTGGCGGGTATGGGTGAAGACAGGTGAGCCATCTAATTCGATCATACCAGAAAGTTTTTTTACTTTCTGGGAGCCGAAAGCTTCTTTCATGCTGCCTGCAACAACTTGTAGTTTTTTGTCATCTTGAATTGAAAATGAAATGATCAATACAAAAAACACCACTAAAAGGCTCATTAGATCGGCAAATAATACAATCCATTCTGGGGCGCCTTCCACTACTTTTTTTTCAGCCATAATAGTATCTTTTATCGTGTCATCTGTTAAGGTTTATGCCGCTTCTTCTTCGTCACCATTTAGGCCTATGCGCATGGCATATGGCAAATAGGCGGCCAAGGATTCTTTAATTAAATCAGGGCTGGTATTGTTACGAATTTGCACCACCCCATCAATCACCAATGATTGGTTGGTCTCTTCGATCAGAAATTTAGCATCTAATTTATCGGCAACTGGTTGGCAAATCACGTTTGCAATCACCGCGCCATACAGTGTGGTTAGTAGGGCAATCGCCATAGAAGGGCCAATTTTTGAAGGATCTTCCATATTACCCAACATGGCAACTAGTCCAATTAATGTACCGATCATGCCAAAGGCTGGCGCACTGTCGGTTAATGCTTTGTAAAAACGCTGACCTTCAGCAAGGCGGGTTAGATTTTGATCACGCTCACGCTCTAGACTATCACGAATGAAGGTATCTTCATAACCATCGGCTATATATTGAATGCCCTTTTTAAGGAAGGGATCATCTATCTGAACTTCCTCTAAGCCTAGTGGGCCGTTTTTGCGCATGGTTTCAGATAGCTCGGTAATTTCATCCAACATGGCACGAGCGCTGATATCTTTACCTGTGAAAGCCATTTTTGTGCCTAACATTAATGCTGAGCCAACGCCTTTTAATGAAAACCGCATTAACGTTGTGGCGACCGCGCCGCCTACAACAATCAATGCTGATTGGGTATCGCCAAATTGCCCGACGCCACCACCCAAGAGCATTGCTGCAATGATAAGGCCAAAGCCTGCAATCATACCGCCTAATGTTGCTAAATCCATAATAACCTCACATACTCAATACATTTTGAATGGATTTACTAAAACTGCTTTTATTTTAAAAGCCGCTTTTAGTTTTGTCCAAGCCAATGGGTTTAAACTCTGTATGAAGGTAAATTTTGTTTACTAAAAAAATACTAATATTATAATTAAAATTCAATCTAATTGATAAATCGCTTATTATGGTTTCTGAACGGTTAATGGCTCTATGGCCTGTATTTACTTAAAAATAACTTATTCCTAATAATCTAAACTTATCGGACTGTATAAACACTAGGCTTTTTGGCATCTTAACTTGAAATTAATACCGTTCATTTACCTATTATTTTAACGATGATTATTTTGCTATGTGGTGAAGTGCAAAATTATATTGAATTAGATTAATTGAGGCCGTGAAAATTATGTCAGTATTAACAACTTCCAATTTCTCAAAACTTTGCTTGTTATCCAGTGTTGCTATGGTAGGGCTTTTAAATATTAGCGGTGCAGCTGCGGGTGGTATACCGGTGCCACCATTACCACCAGTTACATATCCTGTGCCACTGCCGCCAGTTTTGCCCCCTGTATTGCCGCCAGCTTTACCACCAGCTTTGCCACCGAGCGATAGTGATTTTTATGCATCTATTGAGGCGTCGGCGAGCTATCAGAATCAACGGGTAATAAGCTGTGCTGTTACTTGTACAAAAAACAGTGCTCAAATGGAGCTGCGGCCTTATATTGCTTATAATTCAAATAATAATGGCTTAGATTTTTCGGCTTCCTTAACCTCATCTTTATTATATGAATTTGGTGGAACACCTGCCTTTACTGTTGGTTATAGCCAAGGTGATTTTTTGGTGAAACGATCTGGTGACTTTGCGTTTGGTATTTCTGGTGGGTATGATAAAAAATCATTTGCATCTGCAACGGCTAGCCCAATAGGTCAAGGCAGTTATAATGTGATTGATGGCTCTGTATTTGCAGAAAAAATCATGGGTAATTTTGGTTTATCTCTGACGGCAAATTATGCAAAAGAAAACTATAACCCGACATTGCAAACAACAGGCAGTTTTGTTGGAGAGTCGGCAAGGGACAATAGCTCTTATGGTGTAAAACTACGCGCAAATGCGCATATCAACCAAGCAATTACTGTTTTTGCTGAAGGTCAGTATCAACGTCAAGAATTTGTTGTGCCAGCGGTGCCAAGTAATAATGATAGCAGTTATGGCATTCGCTTGGGTGGTACTTATAATTTCAATAACCAATTGGCGCTTGAGGTTGCTGGGCAATATGCATTGCGTAAATTTGACGGTGCAGCGGCGAATAGCCAACATGCATTTGGCGGAGATGCCAAGCTTGTGGCGTCATTTGGGCAAGGTGTTTCAGGCTCTGTCTCGGCAGGTACTGAATATATTAAAAACACAAGTGCTGGTATTTTGAATAGCAAGAGGGTTTCACTTGGTGCGGATATTGGTTTTGAAGCTGCACATAATATTAAGCTAACTGCTGGGCTGAAATATGACCTAACTTTTGCAGGTCCAAGTAAAGGGCAGTCACTTACCACTGATGCGCGAATTGACTATGCTCTAAATGAAAATATTGATTTATTTGCGAGTGCGTTTTATGACTCTCAGAGTAATAGTGTTCCGATTAAACGCCAGCAACTAGGCGCAAAGATTGGTATAAAATTACATAATTAGAGATGTTTCGTTATGTTTATAGATTTGGTAAGAAGACAGCTTTAGGGTGTCTTCTTATTTTTTTTTGTGTGCTTTTTAAAATAGTCTTTATTGGTCATTGCACGGATATTTGCTGCAAACTCGTCACCAAACTCTGAATGTTGCAGAGCAAAGGATACGTTGGCCGTTAAAAAGCCAAGCTTGCTACCGCAGTCAAATAACTCACCTTCAATCTGAACGCCTGAAAAGTCTTGAAATTGTAATAATTTTAACATTGCATCGGTCAGTTGAATTTCACCACCTGCGCCTTTATTTTGAGTTTCTAGCAACATCATAATTTCAGGCTGTAGGATGTAACGGCCCATCATCATTAAATTAGAGGGGGCATCTGCAACCTTTGGTTTTTCGACCATATCTATAATCTTACAACCCTCACTTTCAGTTTTTACGATGCCATACTGATCGACTTCTTCAAGCGGTACTTGATATAGGCCGATCACATTGTTGCCCAAGCGCTCATATTGCGCCATCATTTGCTTTAGCGCCCCGCTCTCTGATTGCAACAGCATATCGGGTAATAATAATGCAAAGGGTTCTTTGCCGATCAAATGGCGGGCGCACCAAACCGCGTGGCCTAAACCTAATGGTTCTTGTTGGCGGGTAAAGCTGGTTTGGCCAGCGCTGGGCAAGTCTTTCTCTAAGATTTCTATCTGTACATGTTTGTTTTTTTTGCGCAAGGTATTCATGAGTTCATATTGATGGTCAAAATGATCTTCAATTGTTGATTTGTTGCGGCCGGTAACAAAAATAAAATGTTCAATGCCTGCTTCTGCGGCTTCTTCTACCGCATATTGAATGAGTGGTTTATCCACTACTGTGAGCATTTCTTTTGGCATGGCTTTGGTGGCAGGTAGAAACCGTGTGCCTAAACCTGCGACTGGAAAAACTGCTTTTTTAATTGGATAGGCCATTGGAAGCTCCAAATAATGACTGATTTTATTAACGAAATATATAATACAGTTTGATATTGATTTAAATGAAATTTGATCAACAGCCTTTAGATTAGGTTAACATTGTGAGGAATTATGACAATATTGGTTACAGGTGGCGCGGGTTATATTGGCAGCCATATGGTGCTTAATTTAATTGATGCGGGTGAGGATGTTGTTGTTATCGACAATTTAAGCACAGGACATGAATGGGCTATTGCCGCAAGTGCTAAATTGGTTGTTGGTGATATTGCAGATGTTGAACTGGTTAAAAATGTTATTAAAAGGCATAAAGTGGATGCAGTTATTCATTTTGCGGGCTCAATTATTGTACCAGAGTCGGTGGAAAATCCATTATTATATTATAGTAATAACACAGCTAAAACTCGCAATCTATTAGAAGCTGTGGTGGATTGTGGCGTGAAACATTTTATATTTTCATCAACTGCAGCGGTTTACGGCGATGTGGATGTTGAACGGGTTTTTGAAACCACGGCGCAAAACCCTGTTTCTCCTTATGGGCGGTCAAAATTAATGACTGAATGGATGTTAAGTGACACAGGCTTTGCCCATGATTTTAATTATGTGGCTTTGAGATATTTTAATGTTGCTGGGGCTGACCCAAAGGGCCGCACTGGGCAATCTACGCCCAATGCCACACATTTGATTAAAGTTGCCAATCAAGTTGCTTTAGGAGATCGGGCGCATATGGAGATTTATGGCACGGATTATGATACAAAAGATGGCACTTGTGTTCGGGACTATATTCATGTTGCAGATTTAACCCATGCGCATTATTTGGCGCTGCAATATTTGCGCTCTGGTGGAAAGTCTGACATTATGAATTGCGGATATGGTGATGGCTATACGGTGCGTGACGTTTTGAGCGCGGTTAAAAAGGTATCTCAGGTTGAATTTGAAGTGAAAGAGGTGCCGCGCCGTGCTGGTGACCCGCCAATAGTGGTTGCAAATTCTGATCTTGCTAAACAGAAACTTGACTGGAAGCCGCAATATAATGATTTGGAACTGATTGTTAAAACTGCGTTTGACTGGGAAAAATATTTAAAAACACGAAATTCATAATTGATTATAATAAATTAAACAGGAATATTTGGCGGTTTTATGAATTTGAAATTTTTTATGACTGGAATATTAAGTGTGATGTTTGGCGTTGGGGCGTTAACTCAAGGTTTTGCTGCGGATAAAAAAGTAAAAAACACTCAAGATTCTGATATAGTAGCTTCCAAATTCATTCATATTGGTGTGGTGGGTGATGTGATGGCAGCAGGTGTTGCCCAAGCGCTTGACCGCCAAATGTCTAAATTCAAGCAATTGAAATTTGAACCGTTAAACTTTGCCAAAGGCTCATCTGGGTTTGTAAGAGATGATTATTATGATTGGAATGCCAATTTACCTGCCATTTTAGCGGCCAATAAAATGGATTATCTGGTTGTGTTTATGGGATCTAATGACCGCCAATCTATGCGGGTTAATGGTAGGTCACAAAAACCTAAAAGCATGATTTGGCGTGAGGAATATATTCACCGAATTGATCAGTTTTTGGATGAAACACGCAAACATAATATTAAAGTTATCTGGTTGGGACAGGCAATCTCTCGGGGGAAAAGCTTTTCGGCAGATATGGCGGTGTTTAATGAAATATACCGCCAAAGGGTTGATATAAAAGCTGGAAATTACCTTGACTTATGGGCAATGTTTACAAATGAAAATGGCAAATATACGCGTAATGGTGCTGATAATAATGGGCAAGTTCGGAAATTGCGCTCAAGCAATGGCATTCACTTTACTAAACGCGGCTATGACAAGATTGCTTTCCAGACTTTGGATTTGATCCATAGCCTACATACTGCTGGGGGGAAAAGTAGCTCCAATAGTGATGTTGGTGAGGAAGTGTTTTTTGAAATATATGATAACCTCTCAGACGACGGCCTTAAGGATGGTTTGTTTGTGCAGCGAAAAGATGTGAAAATAGTAAAGACACAAGCTGAGCTTGACGCAGATAAAAATATATTTGAATTGGATGATGGTGCAAAGCTGGTTGGTAACACGAGTTTAGTGTCTGGTAAAGTGAGTAATGAAGTGTCGAAAGCTTCCGTTAACAACTCTATTAATGCCGCAGTTAAAGTTAAATCACCATTGTGGAAAAGGGTATTAATTGAGGGTTTTGTCATTGAACCAGAATTTGGCCGCAGTGATGATTTTTCATGGCCGAGAGATTGAACTAACGATATATTACAAATGGTTAGGAAAAGCTAAACCATTGCTTTGGAGATGCTGTTCACGAAAATGTGTGGCTTAGGTGAATGATTTTACCAATTTTGTGATTTGCAAGTGAGTTTGATTTAACGCAATTTCTACCCATGCAATCGAACAGATTGATTGTTATTCAACCTTTGGAGAATAAAATGAAATTAATTACCCCTTCTAAATTAGTAATTGCTGGTGCTATTACCGCTGCTGTATCATCTGTTGCAATGGTTACCCCTACTTTGGCTGCTGAAAAAGAAAAATGCTATGGCGTTGCCAAAGCTGGTGAAAATGATTGTAAAGCTGGTGCAGGCACAAGTTGCCAAGGCACAAGTACAGTTGACTTCCAAGGTAATGCCTGGAGTTTTGTGCCTAAAGGTACTTGCGAGAGCATTAAAACTACTGCCGGCACTATGGGTAGCCTTGAAGAAATTATGATGAAAAAGTAACTTTAAGCTTACTGTTTTCAATGAGGAAATTGTGCGAGTAAAAACAACCCACCTTATCCCCGTCTGGTGGGTTGTTTATTAAATAATGAGGTGACTAAATGGTGCGTTTTGAAAAACAAAGAATACCACCTTTGGCTGGCGTTGGTTTAAAAGCCCAGCATTACCGCAATATTATTGATGAAAAACCAAGTTTAGGCTGGTTTGAAATACACCCAGAAAATTATATGGGTGCGGGCGGGCCACCTCACCAATATTTAACCGCGATTCGGGAATTATACCCTTTATCATTACACGGGGTTGGCATGTCGCTTGGTTCGCCCGTTAAGCGGCTTGACCAAGACCATTTGGCACGATTTAAGAGCCTAATTAAGCGCTATGAACCTGGTCTAATTTCTGAGCATTTGGCTTGGAGTACCCATGAGGGCGTTTTTTATAATGATTTACTGCCTTTGCCTTATACGGATGAGACGCTCACACATGTTGCCAATCATGTGAATGAAATGCAAGATTATTTAGGGAGGCAAGTTTTGATTGAGAATCCATCTGCTTATTTGTCTTATGAAGACAGCCCCTATGCTGAAACTGAATTTTTGGATCAGCTGGCGCAGAAAACGGGTTGCGGATTGTTACTGGATGTTAATAATATTTTTGTTTCGGCGAATAACCAAAATTATGATTGTTATGAGTATTTAAAGGCTTTCCCAGTTCAGTATATTGGTGAAATACATTTGGGTGGACATAGCGAAGAATTGGTTGATGATGGCGATGCAGGGATTGCAAAAATGCTGATTGATGACCATTCAAGCGCAGTCATTGAACCTGTTTGGAATATTTATAAACGATTGCTTGAAAAGGTTGGGCCTAAACCCAGCCTGATTGAATGGGATGGGGACATACCCGACTGGGCGACATTATATAATGAAGCGCAAGTGGCGGATCAATTTATTGCTGAAACCTCAATTGATAAAAAGGTTGGGTAAGCTGTGGCAGAGTTTGAAAAAATTTATTCGGAATTTACCCATGCTTTATTACGGCCTAAGGCTGCTTTGCCAAAAGGTGTAATTGCGCCGCGCGCGCCCAATATTATAAAAAGATTTGGCATATACCGCAATAATGTGATGGTGAGTTTGATTGAAGCTATGAAGTCAAACTTTCCTATTATATATGCTTTGGTTGGTGATGATTTCTTTACGGCATTAGCGGTGGCATTCATTAATAAACACCCGCCTAAATTGCCAATGTTATTTGCTTATGGTGATGAATTTGCTGCTTTTATTCGCCTTTATAGCACCGCAGATCGTTTGCCTTATTTGGCAGATATGGCTGAAGTTGAGAATTTATGGAGAAAAGCATATCATGCTAAAGATGCGACATGCATCGATATAAGTGCTTTGCAAAAAATTGATGGCGAACAGCATTTAAAATTGACATTTAACATTCACCCAGCAGTTTTTATTTTAAAGTCGGGTTGGCCAATTTATTCTATTTGGCTTGGGCACGAAACGGATGATATGGGCAATGTTGATTTGAATATAGCACAAAATATTATCATTAACAGGCCTGATGTTGATGTGTTGGTCATGCAATTAGATGCTGCAAATTGTGCGTTTTTTAGGCAAATCATCAACGGTAAAAATCTGGAAAACTGCTATAATGCTGCGATGGAAATAGATGCATCATTTGATCTTGGGTGTTGTTTGAGCCAATTATTTGGCATTGGTATGATTACTGGGTTGAATATTAACTGAGTCAGAGGGAGCTTATAATGAAAAGTTTTAAGAGTTTAATAAATTGGGGAAATAGGCTTATGTCACAAACCCCACATTCATTATTAGCATTATTTGCGCGAATCATTGTTGGACTGCAATTTTACCGCTCTGGTATTGCTAAATTTGATGGCTGGTTTAACATTAGTGAAAATACATTATTTTTATTTGAAAATGAATTTACAGGCGTGCCGTTACCATTTGTTTTATCAGCACATATGGCGGGGTTTAGTGAAGTGATATTTGGTTTGGCGGTTATGTTTGGTTTGGCTGCACGTTTTGGTGCTTTGGCATTGATTGGAATGACCTTGGTTATTGAAATATTTGTTTATCCTGAAGCGTATATTTTGCACGGGTTGTGGGCAATTGCATTGCTTTATATTGTAAAATATGGCGCTGGGTTTATCTCCATTGACCACTTTATCAAGCGTAAATTTAACACGTAAACTGCTTAAACCAAACATAAACAATAGGTTGATGATGTTTGGGGCAACTATTCTCCTATAATGATAAGGTCAATTTTTATTGGCCTTATTGTTTTTTTGCGTATAGCCTATTATTATATAGGAGATATTATGTCGCAAGAAATTACGAAGAAATATGGTTTTTGGGGTTCTGAAATTTCGGCTAAAATGGTGGCTGGCAAAGCGTTGAAATTTAGTGGGCTTGAAAGCACGGATGATAGTGTGTTTTGGAGCGAAAGTCGGCCAGATGAAGGGCGCAATGTTATTGTAAAACGTGGCATTGATGGCAAACTTAAAGATATAATAAAAGCGCCTTTTAGTGCCATGTCGCGCGTGCATGAATATGGTGGTGGTGAATTTGGGCTTGGCTTGGATATTTTGGTATTTGTTAATGCTAAAGACCAAGATTTGTACAGTGTAGATTTAGATGGTGAAACTGAGCCAAAACGGTTGACCAATATTATTAATATGCGGTTTGCAGACATCCAAATATTAAATGGGCAAATTATTGCTGTGGCTGAATGTCATGGCGCGGGCATGGCTGATAATATGCCAGAGAATTTATTGGTACGGCTTGATTTGAATTCGGATGCTGTGACTGATGTTGAGGTGATTGCAGAGGCTAAAAATAATGGTGGACGGGATTTTTACTGTTATCCGCGAATTAGCCCATGTGGAACAAAGATAGCCTTTATGGTTTGGGATTTGCCGTTTATGCCTTGGCAAAATGCTGAAATAATTTTAGCAGATTTAAATAAGCGCGGTATTGAAAATGCCCAAGCCATTGTGGGTGGTGGTAAAGTTGCGGCTTTTGCTCCAAGTTGGGGCAATGCATGCCTTGATGGTAGTTTGGCTGACTTATATTATATCAGCGATCAAACTGGCTATGGAAATCTGTACCGTTACCAAAATGAAAAGAGAGACAATTTATTCCCGATAGCGGCAGAATGTGGGCACCCGAACTGGGTATTTGCGATGCGTTCGTTTGACATTTTATCCAACGGGCATATTGTTGTTCGTCTGATTGAGGATGGTGTATTTAAATTGGCTTTGGTTGACCCACTTGCTGGTAAAGCCAATATGATTGATACGGCATTTCGGTATATTGATAAGATTACTGCAATTGGTGATGGTGTTGCAGCATTTGTAACAACCGATGACCAAGCAGAAATGCTGGTTTTATTTGCGCCCTGGGCATCAAACTTTGGCATATTACGGCAATCAAACGCTATAAAATTAGCCAAAGATGATATCTCAAAAGGTAAAATATTTAAATATAACGTTGCTAATGGTGCTCATGCTTACGCTATATATTACCCGCCTAAAAATGCCAACTATGGTGAAGCAGATGGCGAATTGCCGCCCATTATTGTTAAAGCTCACGGTGGGCCGACTGCCTTTGCTGACCGAGGGTTCAAATTAAAGTATCAATATTGGACAAACCGTGGTTTTGGGTTGGTGGATTTGGATTATCGCGGGAGTTTTGGTTATGGCCGAAATTATGTTGAACAGTTAGATGGCAATTGGGGGATTAGCGATGTTGAAGATGCGGTTGCTGCGGTGAAACATTTGGGCGATATAGGTAAGATTGATGTTAATAAGGCCTTTATCACCGGTGGTAGCGCTGGCGGTTATACCGTGTTAATGGCACTGGCGATGGGCAATGACTTTTTGGCAGGCAGCAGCTATTTTGGCGTCGCAGACTTGGGCGGTTTGGCAAAATTTACCCACAAATTTGAATTGAAATATATGGATGATTTGGTTGGTTTGCCTATGGGCTTGAACCAAGATGAAATCGATGCATTCTTTTTTGACAGATCGCCATTATCGAAGCTTGAAAATTATTCTAGCCCGACCTTATTTTTACAAGGGATGGATGATAAAGTTGTATTGCCTGAACAAAGTCAGGCCATGTATGATGCCTTAAAAGCCAAAGGCATTGAGACCAAGCTGATTATGTATGAAGGTGAAGGGCATGGGTTTAAAAAGGCTGAGAATAACATTAATAGCCTTAATGAGGAATTGGCATTTTACCAGAAATTATTGTAACCTAAAAAGGCTGTGCGAGCGTTGCACAGCCTTTAGGGGTCTTTGGGTAAGGGAGGAGGGAAAAGGTGAGGTTAAGCGATTAATATACGGCTTTTGTCGCCATCTGCGCCAGTATTTGTTTTCTGCTTGTCTTGTTTGCTACCAATTGGAATGGTGCGGGGCTTTTGAGCCTCTGGCACTTCACGTTTTAGATCAATGTGAAGAAGTCCATTTTCCAAATTAGCGCCATTAACAAAGACATAGTCATCAAGCTCAAATTTACGTTCGAAATTGCGGCTGGCAATGCCTCGGTGGAGATATTCGCTTTGGTCATCTTTATCTACTTTCTGGCCACTAATACTAAGTGCATTGCCTTCGATTTCTATATTTAATTCATCATCTGTAAAGCCTGCTACGGCCATTGAAATACGGTACTCATCATCATTAATGCGTTCGATATTATAGGGCGGATAGGCGGGGCTATTGTTGTCAACTACGGATAGCTCATCAAATAATGAGGCAAGGCGGTCAAACCCAACGGTGGTTTTATAAAGTGGTGAAAAATCAAAATGACGCATTTTATGCTCCTAAATAGCGAGTTATGCAAGCCTCCCAAACGGCAAGGCTTTATATATTGTTCATTTTGTGTTGGTTGCTACCAAGCACTATACACATATATGTACGCAACATTATTTTACAAGAGCGAAGAAATATTATGTCTGGCCTGTGCTGTTTGCGGCCTGTCATTAAGTGATTTGTCATTAAATGGTCATGTTGATGAACGCTTTATGAATGGCTGGTTCGGATTAGGTTCAGGTAGATTAAGCTATAACTGAATGCATCGGGGTTATTAAGACTCATAATGGAGGTTATAATGTTACAGTCTCAAAATTTTGCTAAAATCATATTCATTATATTGGCAGTGTGTTTTGCACCTGCTGCAAAAGCTGGAGGGCAGGTTGGGTTTCAGTTTCAATTTCAGGTGAACGGCAACCATAATCAGCTTTTTAATCAGTTTAATTTCTTTGGAAATAATGGTGGCCATTATCACACCAATAGCCATGGGCAGCATTATATATGCCAAAATCCAAACCATCACCAACCTGTTATTCGGCCAAAGCCGCAGCCTAAATATTTGATTAATAGTAAAAAACAACTGGTACGCCATATGCATAATATGGGTTATCGCAAGGTGCATCATATAAAACGTAGCGGTGGTTATTATACATTGCGGGCTATCTCACCAAATGGGCATAAAATGTGGTTAAAGGTTGATAGGCGCCATGGGAATATTCGGGCATCTAAAGTTTTAGTGTGGAATGTTTATAAATAAAAGTTCAAAGGTATAGATGTTCATATTAGGTTCATATTCACCGAACTATAGTTTATTCAAAGAGGCGGGTCCTTTTCTAGAACCTACACCACAGCCTCTTTAGATTGAAAGGGTATCCATCACTGGGTGCCCTTTCTTTTTTCTTTGGTAAAACTTCTAAAAACTCACATTCATTTTGCCTCTAGACTTGACGCATTGGATGAAATCCATAAAGTAGAATCCTATCAAAATGAATTTATAAAGAAAAATATATGTCTGAGGCACTGGATTTTGTAACAATTACCGATAATGACGTGCCGCAAAACGCATCGGTTAACAGTTTTAAAAGCTTTGATGGCTTGAATATTAGATATGGGCTATTTAAAGCAATGAAAGGCCTTTGCCATGGTACGGTTTGTTTGTTTACTGGCCGTAGTGAGCCGATTGAAAAATATTTTGAAGTGATTAAAAAATTACAATTACGGGGTTTTAATGTTGCGATTATGGATTGGCGCGGGCAGGGGCTTTCTGACCGGTTAACGAATAATAGACGCAAAGGCCATGTGGTAAGCTTTGATAATTATGTAAAAGATGTTGAACATTTTATGCGTAAAGCGGTCTGGCCAGACTGCCCAGCACCTTATTTTGCGATTGCCCATTCGATGGGAAGTAATGTTTTAACCAAAGTTGCGGCATTACCCAATAAAATACCGTTATTTGAGCGGATAGTTTTGATTTCGCCATTTTATCAATTTGAAATATCGGGCTTGAAATTTTTATTGGTTGAAATGATTGCAAGGATATTATCAGTTTTTGGACTTGGGAAATTAAAAGCGACTTTTTTAGAAGGTGTGCCAAAAGAATTAAAACCGTTTGACCCTGGTAATTTAATTTCATCGGATCAATATCGGATGGAACGGGAGCAGAAAATTATTAAGGCAAATATGCGTCTTGCACTTGGTGCGCCAACATTTGGCTGGCTTAATGCAGCTTTTAAATCTATCCGCGAAGTTGGAAAAATATCATTTGCTAAAAAGATAAAAACACCAATGTTGGTTATTATGGGTACGGATGATTATTTGGTATCGCAAGAATCAATTGAGACTATTTCTGGTAATATTTCGGCATGTGGTTTGGTGAAAATAGACGGTGGTAAACATGAATTATTGATGGAAAATGACCGACTTACGCTGCAAGTTTGGGGGGCAATTGATGCCTTTATACCTGGCAGCTATAAGGTTGATCAGAATGTCAATTCAGATAGTGCTTTTTCGTGAAGTATTTTATTAGCTGTTGCTAAAACGGTGGTTTTACCGTTGTTATCAAAGCGAATTGGATTGCCGTGCCAGTCGGTTATTATACCACCTGCGCCCTCGACTATTGGCACTAATGCTGCAATGTCATAGGGGTTTAGACCTGCTTCAATAACCAAATCTAAACTGCCAGATGCCAATAGGCAATAAAAATAGCAGTCACCGCCAAAGCGCATAAGGCGGGTTTTATTTTTGATAATCTCAAAATTTTCTGTTTCATTGCCTTTTGCAAAAAAGTCAGGCCCGGTAGTTGCGGCTAATGCTTGACTAAGGCTGGTTTGATTTGAGCTTTGTAATTGACCATAGGTTTCGCGTGGGCCTTGGTAAAGGCATGCACGGCCATAGCCCCAGAAACGTTCTCCGATATGCGGTTGACTATTAAGCCCCATGACCGCTTTGCCTTCGAAAGTTAGGCCAATTAATGTGCCCCAAAGCGGTATACCTGAAATGAATGAGCGGGTACCGTCAATTGGGTCTAAAATCCACTCATATGGGCTGTCGGTTTTTTTGTGACCAAATTCTTCGCCCAATATCGAATGTTGCGGGAAATGCTCTTCGATGATGGCGCGGATGGCTTTCTCGGCATTTTGATCGGCCAAGGTGACCGGATCAAAATCCCCAGAATGTTCAAGTTTATTGTCAATTGCTACAGGCTTGCGAAACATTGGCAAGGTAATGGCATCGGCTGCATCGGCCAACATGTGGGCGAAACGGGCGAAGTCTTCTGCTTCGGCAATGGGTGCATTGGGCAGCATAGGGCTATATATCTTTATCGGCGCGTTTTCTATCATTTGGGTCTAGATGAATTTTACGCAAGCGAATGTGGTTTGGCGTTACTTCGACCAATTCATCGGTTTCAATATATGAAATAGCCTCCTCTAAGCTCATAACTTTTGGTGTGGTTAGCTTAACGGCTTCGTCCTTACCAGATGCGCGCATATTGGTTAGCTGTTTGGCTCTTAAACAGTTTACCACCAAATCATTGCCTCGGCTATGTTCGCCAATGATCATACCTTCATAAACTTTAACGCCATTGGTAACAAACATGATGCCTCTGTTTTCAAGGTTGAACAATGCAAATGGCACGGTATCGCCATTGCCATTTGAAATTAACACACCATTACGGCGGCCTTCAATTGCGCCCTTATAAGGTGCGAAGCTGTCAAAAACTCTATTCATAACGCCTGTACCACGTGTGTCGGTTAGGAATTGACCGTGATAGCCAATAAGGCCACGGGCAGGAACAAGCATGATGATGCGGGTTTTACCACCTGCGCCTTGGCGCATGTCTTTAAGTTCGCCTTTACGAAGTGCTAATTTTTCGATCACCGCGCCTGAATATTCTTCATCAACGTCGATCACCACCTCTTCCATTGGTTCAAGGCGTTCGCCATTTTCGCCTTCTTGCATGATGACTTTTGGACGTGAGACGGAAAGTTCAAAACCCTCGCGGCGCATGGTTTCGATTAGAATACCCAATTGCAACTCACCACGGCCAGCAACCATGAAACTGTCTTTTTGTTCAGTTTCGGTGATTTGAATGGCTACATTGCCTTCCATTTCGGCAAGTAGGCGATCTCGGATAACCCGTGATTGTACTTTTTTACCATCGCGGCCAGCTAGTGGCGAGTCATTGATAGAAAAAGTAACGCTTAAGGTTGGTGGATCCACTGGTAGAGCGACCAATGCTTCTGTGATAATTGGGTCAGAAATTGTATCGGCAACTGTTGCGGTGGTTAAACCTGCGATCGCGATGATGTCGCCTGCTTCGGCACTATCTAACGGCACGCGCTCAAGGCCACGATAGGCGAGGATTTTGGATACACGGCCGCGTTCAATTATTTTTCCGTCTGCGGACATGGCATGAACGGCTTGATTAACTTTAACCGAGCCTGTTTCAATGCGGCCTGTAAGAATGCGGCCAAGGAATGGGTTGGATTCGATAGCCGTAACTAACATTGAAAATTCGGGACGGTTATTCTCAATGGTTGGAGAAGGAAAATAGTTAACCATTTGTTTGAAAAGGGGCCCTAAGTCACCGGTTTGGTTGGTTGGGTCTGCTTCGAGGTCATCTACTGCCCAGCCATTGCGGCCAGATGCAAGAATGACTGGGAAGTCCAGTTGTTCATCATTGGCATCGAGATCTACAAATAGGCCAAAGACTTCGTCATAAACTTCAAGCACGCGTGCATCTGGGCGGTCAGCTTTATTGATAACGACGATTGGCTTTAGGCCAAGTTTTAATGCCTTTGAGGTTACAAATTTTGTTTGTGGCATTGGTCCTTCGGCGCTATCGACCAATAGAACCACCCCATCTACCATGGACAAAATACGCTCAACCTCACCGCCAAAGTCCGCATGGCCTGGAGTGTCAATGATATTTAAGCGGTGCGTATTATCGCCATTTTTATAGTCAATTGACGTGCATTTGGCTAAAATGGTAATGCCACGTTCGCGTTCTAGGTCATTGCTATCCATTGCGCGTTCTTCGACATCTTGGTTTTCACGGAAGGTACCAGATTGTTTTAGAAGCTCGTCAACTAAGGTTGTTTTACCATGGTCAACATGAGCGATAATTGCGAGGTTGCGCATATTTTCGAGGGGCATATTCATAATATTTAGCCATATATAAGGGTGGTTTGATATAAGTTTGGGCGAGTATTAGACCCATTGCTGCTTAAACGCAACGGAATAAAGCGGTTTGAAGGGCTTTTTAGCATTATAATTAATTTGTAACGATTATAACGCCTATTGCGCGGCATTTTGCACTCTAAAGAGATGTTTTGGGGCTATTTGGGTGATTTTTTTGGTAAGATTTGTTAAGACTGTTTGTAACGCATCAAAATTTGAATTTTTTTGAATTTTTTTCTCGTGCATATAAAGCCCCCGGTTTATTTCTATCTGGATGCTATGTTGCCCTTTTGCTAGATCGTGATATTTTTTGGTAATTGTGCCCCCCGCATAAGGCTGGTTAAAGCGAATTTTAAACCCAGCATGGAGTAGAAATTCATAGATGGTTTGGGAAATTACCTCATCACATGATTTATTATGCAAATTGCCGATAATGAAGTCTGGTGCTTGATGAGTTGGGCTGAACTGAGCAGGCATGCTGTGGCAATCAACCAATACAGAATAGCCGAAATTAACTTGAGCGCTGTTAATTAGGTTTTGAATTATCATATGATAGGGGTAATAATGGGTTTTAAGGCGTTGATTAACCTCGGTAATGGAGAGCTTGGCACTATATATATCAAGATTATTAGCGACTTTTCGGGGTATGATGCCTATGCCAGATTTAACCATTACAGAATTATTGTGTACGATATCTTCAATAATTAGCAATGGGTCTAGCTCATTGGCACTACGGTTAACATCTACGAATGCTCTTGGGAAAAGTGCTACTAATTTATTGCCACCTTGGCTTGTAACATCTTTAAATAACTGATCTACAAAAGCATCTTCGGAGCTGCGTAAGGAGAGTGCATCTAATTTTGAGTTTTTAACAAATTGAGTGTTATAGTGGCGGCCACTATGGGGAAAACTAAACAAATATGGGCTTGAATTCTGCTCTAAAAGTAACTTTTGGATAGACTTATTTGCTATGCAAGGCTTGCGCCCTGCATATTGTAAAGAAATTGCTGCGGTGGTGAAATTGATTTTATCCATATGATACTTGTCTGTTGTTAATGCGTGTATAAGTATAAGCTTAATGGCTGATAAAATCACTCCAAAATTATTTATATAAAAAAAGCCACTATATTGGGGTTTTGTTAATTAAAAAGTATATAAATAACTTTATTATTTTACAATATGTGAAACAATGTTTTGGGTGGTATTAGACATCCAAAAAGAAGATGGCAAAAAGGTTAAGTGATATGGCAAAAATTCTATTGGCGGAAGATGATGATGATATGCGTCGATTTTTACATAATGCGTTGTTAAAAGCAAAACATGATGTTGTCAGTTTTGAAAATGGTGCATTGGCATATGACCGTTTGAGAGATGAACCATTTGATTTGCTATTAAGTGACATAGTGATGCCTGAAATGGACGGTATTGAACTTGCGCGAGTAGCAGCTGAGCATGACCCCGATCTTAAAATTATGTTTATTACAGGCTTTGCTGCGGTGGTGCTGAATAATGGCGGTGAGATACCTTCTAACGCGAAAGTATTGTCTAAGCCATTTCATTTGAAGGACTTGGTTTCGGAAGTTGATAAGCTTTTAGCGGCATAAGGTTGTAGCAAATGATTGTTACAAATTGGTAAGCATAATTACTGTTTAAAATAATGGTTTTTTGCTTGCCTCTTTTTTTGTTTGCACTTATATATCTTTCAACGCTGGGGCGATTAACTCAGGGGTAGAGTGTCTCGTTGACATCGAGGAAGTCACAAGTTCAAATCTTGTATCGCCCACCATTTCTTATTTGATTTTGATATTTTTGCGCCTCTGATTGTTTGAGTTTTTGGCTTTTGAGAGCTGCGTGTTAATTTAAAAGGAATGGCTGATAATGAAGTTTTTACACACAATGGTTCGTGTGCGTGATTTGGATGCAGCAATGGCATTTTATTGTGGCATATTAGACATGGTAGAGATTCGGCGAGTCGACCATGAAGAAGCGCGGTTTAGCTTGGTGTTTTTAGCAGCGCGCGATGATGTTGTTCAGGCCAATGCGGATTATTCGCCAACGCTGGAACTAACTTATAATTGGCCAAGTGAAAATGGTGATACAGCGGCGTATCATTCTGGGCGAAATTTTGGACATTTGTGCTACCAGGTTGATAATATTTATAAATTCTGCCAAAATTTACTGGATAAAGGTGTGGTGATAAACCGCCCGCCACGTGATGGGCATATGGCATTTATAAAGTCTCCTGACGGGGTTTCTATTGAACTACTTCAAAAAGGTTCTTCGCTAGAATTGACTGAACCTTGGCAATCTATGGAAAATACGGGTAGTTGGTAGGTATGAAACCAATAATGATTGGGCTTGAGGGTGTATCTATTCTTGCTTAAGTTTATTTTAAGTGGTGATCTCGACAGGAATTGAACCTGTGACCCCCAGATTAGGAATGTCATTTTTGATTGAAAGTTTTCAACAACTTAGATAGTTTCATTTTGTAAAACCGCTCACGAAAAAACAATGACTTAGCATAGCTTTGTAAAACTTTTATCGTTCACAAACGTACGTTAAAAATAACAACGAACGAATAGGACATTTTATGTTCGTACGATAATTTCTGTCCCCTCAATTGTGGCGGAAAAAATTATCGACTTGTCTTTTTTTAACCGCATCCGTAGGCGGTTTTCTTAAGTGATTTTATTTATTATACTTTGTAATTAGACATCTGCGAAGTATTGATTATACTAACCCTTTTAGGGGATATTATGCGTATTTTATTTCAATTACTTATTTTAATTTTATCAATGACTTATGTGTCAGCTTCAACAATTTACGTGATTGATGGTGATACACTAGAAATAGACAATGTAAAATACCGACTGCACGGGGTCGATGCTCCTGAACATGGGCAGAAATGTCTGAAGAAAAAAGGCAAATACTGGCGTTGCGGCACGGCAGCAACCAAGGCTTTGAAACTAATGGTTGAGGGTAAAACTTTGAGCTGTGATAATCGCGGCATAGATAATTATGCTAGAATAATTTCAGTTTGTAAAGTTGGTAACCTTGATATTAATAGAGCATTAGTAGAACAAGGCCACGCATGGGCATTTGTTAGATATGCCAAAGACTATGAAGACGCAGAAAACATTGCCCGAACTAATAAACTTGGTATTTGGCAGTTCAAAACAGAACCAGCATGGGAGTTTAGAGCTAAGAGATGGGAAGTTGCCTTGCAAGTTTCGCCTACTGGTTGTCCGATTAAGGGGAATATTTCAAAAGGTGGACGTATTTATCACGCACCATGGTCACCTTGGTATACTCGAACTAAAATTTCTGAAAATAAGGGGGAACGATGGTTTTGCAGCGAAAAAGAAGCATTAGACGCTGGTTGGCGCGCTCCATATTGGGGGCGGTGAGTTTTATTAGTAATGCCACTTCCGTTTTTTCGACCAGAAATGTAGGCACAAAAAAAGCGACCTCGGAATTAACCAAGGCCGCGAATATGGAATTTAACTTAATTGGTGGTGGCTAGCTAATCAGGCAATAAAAGCGCAATCAACCCGTTGTTATTCACCTTACATAGTTCATATTCAGTTTTCAGCTTCACCACTTGCGGCATAAGCTTGCCAGCTTTGAAATTAACAACAGGGCATTTATGACTTAATGCTTTCGGTAGTTTAGGGCTTGATGTTTGACAGCCAGTCAGCAGTAACGCCGCTAATAGTGCAAACAAATTCATCAGCTTTAACATGGGCCTTCAC